>NZ_ATNI01000132.1:0-914 GCF_000511705.1 Thermus sp. NMX2.A1 | reverse complement strand
GGGCTCAGCCCGCAGGGCTAGCGTTCTGGTGAGGCGTGGGACGAAGGTGCGGGATCATAAGTTCCCCCGACCCGAGTCTGTGTTTAAGCTCCTTTACTTGGAGGCGGAGCGTCAGGAGGGGAGGTGGTCTGAGCGGCGATTGAAGGGCTTTGCTGAGGTGCGGGAAGTGCTGGAGAAGATGCTTCTGGAGAGGTATGCCCCCCGTACACAGACGCTTACACATAAATCTTGACACGACCGCTAGGGGGCTCATGTATAAGTGTGAGAAACAAGTTGGCCAACCATGGTCATATGTCCTCTCCTTAGGGGGAGAGGGGATTACCGATGCCCAAGGCGGCGGATCGGAACAAGAAACTGGTCAACATCGCCGAGGCCAAGGCCCAGCTCTCCCGGTTGGTGAAGCGGGTTGAGCGGGGGGAGGTCATCCTTATCGGGCGGTATGGGCGGGTGGTGGCCAAGCTGGTGCCGCCCGACGCCCCTCCCAAGCCCAAGCGGGTGCCAGGGGTCTGGAAGGGGAAGGTCTGGATCGCCTCGGATTTCGATGAACCCAATGCCGATATGGCCCGGATGATGGAGGAAGGTCCGGTTGAACCTGTTGCTCGATAGCCACATCTTGCTGTGGTAGCTTTCCGATGATCCAAGGCTGAGCCGCAAGGCCCGTCGGCTGATTGAGGGGGCCGACCAGGTCTTCGTGAGCGCCGCAACCACCTGAGAGCTTGCCGTGAAGGCTTCCCTGGGCAAACTGCGGATGCCGGAGGGTTTTGTGGAGGTGGTGGAGGAAGAGGGGTTCACCCATCTCCCCATCACCCCGGTACACGCCATGGTCGCCTACGGAAGATTCGTGATCAGGGTCTGATCCCGTGCGAGCGACCATCTACCTACCCGATGACCTTGCTCAGGCGGTGGAGGCTTAC
>NZ_ATNI01000131.1:0-1058 GCF_000511705.1 Thermus sp. NMX2.A1 | reverse complement strand
AAGTGCCAACCCCTTATCATGTCAACATGGCAGCCCCTCTTCAGATCCAGCTGACCCCTGAGGAGGACCGGCTCCTGCTGGAACTCTCCCTGGACCCGAAGACCCACAAGAAAACCCGCCTCTGGGCCGCCATGGTCCGCCTGGCCGCCGAGGGCTGGACCGCCCCAAGAATCGCCCGCCACTTCCACAAAGACCGCTCCACCGTCTACCTCGTCCTCAGGCGCTTCCTGGAACAGGGCCTCCCGGGCCTCGCCTACCGCAAACCCCCAGGAGCCCCCAGGAAGTTCACCCCACAGATGGCCGCCTTCCTGGAGGAAAGGCTGGCCGAGGATAGAACCTGGACGGCCCCGCAGCTCGCAGAAGCCCTGGCCGAGCGCTTCGGGGTCCGCCTGGCCCCCAAGGTGATCTCCCGGCACCTCAGGGCCATGGGGTACGTGTGGAAGCGGACGCGGTACGTGCCTTTGGGAAGACCCACGGAGGAGGAGATGAAGGCCTTTGCGGCGGAGGAAGAGGAGGCAAAAAGGGGGCGCGGGAGGGGGGGATGGAGGTGGGATACCTGGACGAGAGCGGGTTTTCCCTGACCCTTCCTCCCACCTACTCCTGGAGTCGGAGGGGGGAGGCCAGGGGGGTGCCCCGGGCCTGGGGTTCCCGCGGGCGGGTGAACGTGGTGGGGCACCTGGTGCGGGGGAGAGAGGGGGAGCGGCTGTACTTTGCCGTTTTGGAGGGGCCGGTGCGGTGGGAGGTGGTGCGGGGGTACCTGGACGGGGTGGCGGGAGGTTTGACCAGGCCTTTGAGGGTGTTCATGGACAATGCGTCCTTTCACCGGTCGCGGGGGATGGAGGGGAGGAAGGGGGCGTGGAGGGAGCGGGGGCTTACGGTGGGATACCTGCCCCGGTACAGTCCCCATTTGAACCCCATGGAGGGTGTGTGGCGGCGGGTGAAGGGGTTTTTGATGCCTCGGCGGCACTACGGGGGGGTTGAGGAGCTTAGGGAGGCGGTGGTTCAGGCCCTCAAGGCCCTGGGGGGTGTGGAGTTGAAAATCTTGGGGGAGGGTACTT
>NZ_ATNI01000130.1:0-5186 GCF_000511705.1 Thermus sp. NMX2.A1 | reverse complement strand
GCTCTAAGGCCCCTTCCAAAAACCAGAGCTTGCCTTGGGCCTCAAGAAGGGCAAACTCCTCTGGCAATAGGCCCTTGGGCTCCTCCGGCCCCTCCCTAAGGGCGAAGAGCAACCTGGCCCGCTCCAGGGGGTCCTTGGGCAGGGAGGGTGCGACCACGAGGAGGTCCAGGTCGCTTTCCAGGTTGAAATCCCCTCGAGCCACGGAGCCATAGAGGAAAACCCGGGCCTCTTTAAGCCTTGCCCGTACCCTTTCCGCGTAGCGCCGGGCCATTTGGATGAGGGCTTCCCGCTCCTTAGCCCTTTGGGCCAAGGCCCTTTCCAGGCTCATCCCGCCACCTCCCGCAGAGGGGCCAAGGCCATCCAGCGGGCAAACTCCCCCTGGTCCACCCCTTCAGGATATACCCTTTCGCCCACCCCTTAGGTCCGCTAATCTTTAAGTGGGACTCTAGGAACGTTAATCCTTTCCAAGGTCCCCCAGAGAGAGAACGAAAAGGAGGTAAAGGGCATGCTTGCAACCCTAAGGGGCAAAGCAGTCAAACTTCTAAGGAGGATCTGGTCAGCGCTGATCTTGCCCTTTCTCCTGGCCTTTTTCTCTAACATCCTCCTAGGAATCGCCTTGTGGCTTCCTCCCTTGGCCGACCACCCTGTTTTGGAGTCTCTTAAGAACCTCGCCTCGCGCTTATCCCTGCTCTTTTTCCTGCCCTTCCTGGGCCTAATCCTGTTGGACAGGAAAGCCCTTTACCGTTTTCTCTTCATCCTCCCCACCCTCCTTTCCCCTGGCGTTTGGTTCGCCCTCTTTACCCAGAACATCGGCGATACGCTCAACAGCCGTCGTTTTGGACCCAACCTGCCTACCCCCAGGACTTACCGGCCCCAAGGGGCCTACCGCCTCCCCTTCCAGGGGTTTTGGCTGGTGGCCAACGGCGGCCCGGACCCCGAAACCTCCCACTCCTGGGAGATTTTGAGCCAGCGCTACGCCTACGATTTCGTCATCAAGGACAGCCAGGGCAAAACCTACCGCACCCACGGGCGGCGGCCCGAGGACTACTACGCCTTTGGCGCACCCCTCCTAGCCCCCGCAGACGGGGTGGTAGTAAGGGTGCAAAACCGGCACCGGGACTGCCCTTGGCCAGGCTTTGTGGACCCCTTTGCTTGGAGCATCCTCGGCAACTACGTCCTCATCCGGCACGGGGAGAGGGAGTATAGCCTCCTCGCCCACCTCAAGCGGGGGAGCGTGCGGGTCAAGCCCGGCCAGTGGGTCCGGGCGGGGGAGGTGGTGGGGGAGTGCGGGAACTCGGGGCATTCCACCGAGCCCCACTTGCATTTCCAGTTCTTAGACCGTCCCCATGCCTTTCTAGGCCTTTCCCTTCCCATTCCCTTTACTGGGTTCCTGCGCCGAAAGGAGGATGGCAGCCTGGAGGCGACCCCTCTGGGCTTTCCCATCAGGGGGGAGGAGGTGGCCCCGTCTGAGCAGGGTTTGGGTCAGTGAGGTCAAAGGAGCGGTCGTATAAGGAATTTTGTGTAGGGGTCTGTGAAGGCTGGAGACCACCTTCGGCTAGGTGGACCGGTGTATTGGCCGGCCTAGCGGCAGGGGTGCGTGGTGCACGGGGTGTGCTCCAGGCTGGCCTAGATGCGGGACTGGGCCAGCCTGCAGCAGGACTTGAGGAGGATCTACGGGGAAAAAAGCCGGGAGGAAGCCCTTGAGGCTTTGGAGGGACTCGAGGAGGCGCGGTGGGAGAGCTCAGGGGCTTTTTCCAGAGGAAGGCGTTCCAGCATTCTGAGCGTAAGATGGGGTACGAAGTCCCTGTAAAGGGTCTTGATGTACCTCTGAACCTCATGGGAGTTGAGCCACTCCACCAAGGCTATGGGATCCAGTCGTGCGCTCTTCTTGGGGAGAAGATGAAATTCTTCTCTCCAGGGATAGGCCAGGCCGTCCCAAGCCGCCACCACCCTGGTCCCCTTGGTGTGGGCCACTACCAGGTGGGGGGTCCCATAGAAATCGCGAAGCTCCTTAGCCCTTTCCTTAGGCATCCATAACCCGGAGTAGTTCCTCTCGTAATCCACCCACCCGGGCTTTAAGTTTCTCCCCGTGAGGACGGGTACCAGGCCCGGAGCAGGCTCCCGCTTCACTGCGGGATGGCGTTTAAACTCGGGACTTCTGGCAGCGAAGCGGATCTCGTAGAGCTCCCCCAAAGGCCTCCCCGAGGCTTCCATCCTCCGGGTTTCCTCCGTTTCGAAGCGGACCATCTCCCCCTGCCAGGCGGGGTCTTCCAGAAGGAGGACGGGGCTATGGAAGAGGGGGCCTTCCGCATCGTAGAGCTTTAAGCCCCTTCCCCCCTTCCTGAACCGGACCACCGCGGCCACCACCTTGACCCCGGGGAAGGCCCGGCCCAGGTAGTAGACCTCCGTCTCCCCCTCCCGGGCCAGGAAGGCCCTGAGCTTATGGAACTCCGAAAGGACCATCCACCCCGCGGGGATCACATAGACCAGCATCCCCGAAGGGGCTAAGAGCCTCACCCCCTTCTCCAGGAAGGCCCCGTAGAGGTTGTAGCGCCCGTGCCAGGTGGCGAAGCGACTTCGGTAAAGCCTCCGCCGCTTTGGGTCCAGCCGGGCTCCCGCCCCCAGGGCCCCGTAGGGAGGATTCCCCAGGATGAGGTGGAAGGTCTCGTGGGGCTCCCAGAGGAGGAAGTCCGCCAGGTGGCTTTCGGCCCAGGGGGGCGGGTCCAAGGCCAGGGGGTCCACCTCTACCGCATGGAAGCGGTAGCCTGAGCCGTGCGCCTCTCGGAAGGCCCGCAGGAAGGGGGCGTGGGCTGAGGCGGGCTCGAGGATCCTCCCCCCCTTGGGGGCCTCCGCCAGGGAAACCATGAAGCTCACCAAGGAGGGAGGGGTGAGGATGCGGCCCAGGGTACGGGAGGGCAAGGAAGCCACCAGGTGGGTCCTTCGGGAAGCGGCCTAGCGGATCACCCCAAGCTTACGGCCGACTTTCTCGTAGGCCTCGAGGGCCTTGTCCAGCATCTCCTGGGTGTGGGCGGCGGTGACGATGTTGCGGATCCTGGCCTTGCCCTTGGGCACCGTGGGGTAGCCGATGCCCACGGCGAAAACCCCCTCTTCCAGGAGGAGGCGGCTCGCTTCAAAGGCCAAGGGGGCCTCCCCGAAGAGTACCGGGGTGATGGGGGTCTGGCTTCCTAGGGTGTCGTAGCCCATGCGGGCAAGCTCCTGCTTGAAGTAGCGGGTGTTTTCCCAAAGCCTTTCCACCCGCTCGGGCTCCTTCTCGATGAGCTCTAAGGCACCCAGCAAAGCCCCCACCACCGCCGGGGGGTGGCTGGTGGAGAAGAGGAAGGGCCGGGCCTTGTTGATGAGGAGGTCCTTGAGCTCTAACGCCCCGGCGGCATATCCCCCCACCACCGCCCAGGCCTTGGAGAGGGTGGCCACCTGGATCACGTCGGGGTCCTGGTGGAAGCCAAAGTGGTGCACCGTGCCCTTGCCCTTTTCCCCCAGGACGCCGCTTCCGTGAGCATCGTCCACGTAGACCACCGCCCCGTACTTCTTGGCCAGGGGCACGATGCGGTCCAAGGGAGCGATGTCCCCGTCCATGGAGAAGACCCCGTCGGTGACGATGAGTTTGAGGCCTTCGGTGTCGTGGGCCTTCAGGAGTTCCTCCAGGTGGGCCACGTCGGCGTGGCGAAAGACCAAACGGGTGGCCTTGGTGAGGCGGAGGCCGTCGATGATGCTGGCGTGGTTCAGCTCGTCGGAGAAGACCAGGTCCCCCTCCTGGAGCAGGGCTCCCAGCACCCCCTGGTTGGCGGTGAAACCCGACTGCAGGACCAAGGCGCTTTCCGTGCCCTTGAAGCGGGCCAGGGCTTCTTCCAGCTCCAGGTGGTAGGTAAAGGTGCCGGCGATGGTGCGCACGGCCCCGCTTCCCGCCCCCCACCGTTCCAGGTACTGGCGGGCTTTCTCCTTCAGGTAGGGGTGGTTGGCGAAACCCAGGTAGTTGTTGGAGGCCAGGTTCACCACTTCCCGTCCCTCCACCCGGGTTACGGGTTCCTGGGGAGCCTCGAGGACCCTGGGGCGGATATAGAGGCCCTCTTGCTTAAGCCGTTCCAGCTCTTCCTGCACGCGGGTCCTTAGGTCCAAGCCCATGGTCCTATCTAACCCCCTCGGCTTCCCCTTGTCCAGGGGCGCGTGTTCACCCCCTTACCATCTTCTGACCGGTGTGGTCTACCCTAAGAAGGGGGTGGTAGCGTTTCCATGAGACCCCATGTGCAGGCCCAAGCCGAGGCAGAGCGCCTGGAATGGCGCGCTGCCCTTCACGAGCTCCTCCACCGCCTCAAGGGCGAGCCCAACCTGCTCCTGCCCTTTCACCAGGTCCTTGCCCTGAGGCCCAAAGGGGAGCACCCCCTGGGCCTACGCACCATTGAGGTGGCCAAGGTGGTGGGTTCCGTGGACCGCTACGAGGACTTTGACCACCGCTTCCTTCCCAAGACCCCCCACACCCTGGAGCGTTGGAAGCGTCTCCGGGTCCTGCAGCTGGAGGGGGTGGAGCTTCCCCCCATAGAGGTCTACCAAGTGGGGGAGGCCTACTTCGTCAAGGACGGGAACCACCGGGTGGCCCTGGCCAGGGCCACGGGGCAGAGGTTCATCGATGCCTACGTCATCGCCCTGGAGGTCCCGGTGCCCGTGGAGGCTTCGGACACGCTAAAGGACCTCATCCTCAAGGGGGAGTACGCCCACTTCTTGGAGAAGACCCGGCTTAAAGAGCTCCTTCCTCAGGTGGAGGAGATCCGCTTCACCACCCTGGGCCGGTACGATCTCCTCCTGGACCATATCGCCACACGGCAGTATTTCAAGGGCCTCGAGGAGAACCGGGAGATCCCCTGGGAGGAGGCGGTGGTGGACTGGTACGAGAACCTCTACAAGCCCACCGTGGAGGCCATCCGCCGCCTGGGTTTGCTGCGGGAATTTCCCGGCCGCACCGAGGCCGACCTCTACCTATGGGTGATGGACCACCGCTACTTCCTGGCCCAGGAACTGGGGGCGGACCTTGGCCCCGAGGAGGCCGCCCGCTCGTACGAGGCCCGGTTTGGGCCCTGGTGGAAGCGGCTTGGGGGGTGGCTGAAGAAGGCTATTTTGGGGTAGGCATAAAATCCCTCATTTTCTCACAAAGGCATCATTTGTCAAGTGCAAAT
>NZ_ATNI01000129.1:0-8177 GCF_000511705.1 Thermus sp. NMX2.A1 | reverse complement strand
AAAGGATACGCTTTCCCAGGAGACTCGAGGCCAACCCCACCATCATCTCCGCGGTGCGGTTACGCTCGTCCAGAATGGGATTCACCTCCACCAGGTCCAGGCTCCGCACCCGGCCCGACTGGGCCAGGATCTCCATGAGGAGGTGCGCCTCCCGGTAGGAAAGGCCCCCGGGCACCGGGGTCCCCACCCCAGGAGCCAGGGTGGGATCCAGGACGTCGGCGTCCAGGGAAACGTGGAGGGGCAGGCCGGAAAGCCTTTCCAAAACCTCCTCGGCGATGCGGGCTACCCCCAGGCGGTCCACCTCGTGCATGGTGTAAACGGTAACCCCCATTTCCCGAAGAAGCCGCTTCTCCCCGGGGTCCAGGCTCCGCACCCCCACCAGGACCACCCTCTTGGGATCCACCGCCTGGAAGGCCTCCGTGAGGCGGGGGTGCCCAAGGCCGCAGAGCACCGCCAGGGGCATGCCGTGAATGTTTCCCGAAGGGCTGGTTTCCGGGGTGTTAAAGTCCGCATGGGCATCCACCCAGACCACCCCCAAGGGCTCCTTGGCCACCCCGCTCACCGAACCCATGCTTAAGGAGTGGTCCCCGCCCAGCACGATGGGAAATACCCCCTCCGGCAGGGAGCGGAGCCGCTCCTTGAGCTCGAGGGCCGCCTGGCGGATCTCCTCCAGGTAGTTCTCCCCGCTCGGGCGCAAGCCCTTGCGCCTGAGGGTTTCCGCCACGGGTACCCGCACGTCCCCCAGGTCCTCCACCGCCAGACCCAGGGCCTCGAGCTCCTCCGCCAGCCGGGCATAGCGCAAAGCGGAAGGCCCCATGTCCACCCCACGCCGGCCTGCGCCTAAGTCCATGGGCACACCCAGGATGGCCACCCGCTCCATGGGGGGCATGCTAGCAGAAAACCCCATGCACCGCTTGGGAACTTTATGCCGACCCCCTAGGAGGAAGGGGCTTTTGGCGCTATACTTAAAAGGATGGAACACCGCGAGGTGGCAAGCATCAACCTGGCCCGCCTCTTGCGGGAAGGAGGCACGGCCCGCGCCGCAGGCGTGGTGCGGGAGGCTTTTCGGGTAGGCGAGGAGCGCTTCCCCCTGGAAGGAGAAGCCACCTGGAAGGTGGCGGTTTCCGCCGTGGGAGGGGATGAGTACTGGCTTTCGGGTGAGGTGGAGGGCGTGGTCCTCATGGAGTGCCGCCGCTGCCTCAAGCCCACCCCCACCCCCATCCACGCCCACTTCCAGCACCTCCTCCGCTACCAGCAAGGCCTGGAAGAGGTGGTCTTCCACGAGGAGAAAGAGGAGGAGTTCTACGCCTTTGGCGAGCCCGACCTGGACCTTCTCCCCTTCCTCACCGAGGCGTTCGTGACGGAGATGCCCTACACCGTCCTCTGCGAGGAAGGGTGCAAGGGCCTCTGCCCGGTCTGCGGGGCGGACCGCAACCTGGTGGACTGCGGCCACGAGCCGGAGGTCCACCATCCCCTCCTCGGCCTTAAGGACCTCCTTCCCGAACTCTAGCGGGTCTGCTATACTACCAGGGGTTTAGCGGGGGTTAAACCCCCCCTGGAGGATTGGAGATGGCCAAGCACCCTGTACCCAAGAAGAAGACCTCTAAGGCGCGGCGCGATGCCCGCAGGAGCCACCACGCCCTGACCCCCCCGACCCTGGTCCCCTGCCCCGAGTGCAAGGCGATGAAGCCCCCGCACACCGTCTGCCCGGAGTGCGGCTACTACGATGGGCGTAAGGTTCTAGAAGTCTAGACCCGGTCAAGACTTAAGGGACCCCGGCCTCCGGGGTCTCAACTTTTTGCGCCATGGGCCGGTATAGTGGAGCCCATGACGGGAGGTCAGGCATGAGCGGCATCCTGGCCCTGGGGGCTTACGCCCCCGAGAGGGTCATGAAGAACGAGGAATTCGAGGCCTACCTGGACACCTCGGACGAGTGGATCGTGACCCGCACGGGCATCCGGGAACGGCGCATCGCCGCCGAGGACGAGTACACCTCGGACCTGGCCTTCAAGGCGGTGGAGGACCTTCTTGGGCGCCACCCAGGAGCTCTGGAAGGAGTGAACGGAGTCATCGTGGCCACCAACACCCCCGACGCCCTCTTCCCCGACACCGCCGCCTTGGTGCAAGCCCGCTTCGGCATCCAGGGCTTCGCCTACGACCTGTTGGCGGGTTGCCCGGGCTGGCTTTACGCCCTAGCCCAGGCCCACGCCATGGTGGAGGCGGGCCTGGCCCGTAAGGTCTTGGTGGTGGGGGCCGAGGCCCTTTCCAAGATCGTGGACTGGAACGACCGGGCCACCGCGGTCCTCTTCGGGGACGCCGGGGGAGCGGCGGTGGTGGGCAAAGTTAGTGAAGGCTTCGGCTTCCGCTCCTTCGTGCTGGGGGCCGACGGCACCGGGGCCAAGGAGCTCTATCACGCCTGCGTGGCCCCCAGGCTTCCCGACGGGACCTCCATGCGCAACCGCCTCTACATGAACGGGCGGGAGGTCTTCAAGTTCGCCGTGCGGGTGATGAACACCGCCACCCTCGAGGCCATAGAAAAAGCCGGCCTCACCCCGGAGGATATCAAGGTCTTCGTGCCCCACCAGGCAAACCTCAGGATCATCGACGCCGCCCGGGAGCGCCTGGGCCTTCCCTGGGAACGGGTGGTGGTGAACGTGGACCGCTACGGCAACACCTCCACCGCCTCCATCCCCCTGGCCCTTAAGGAGGCCGTGGACGAGGGCCGCATCCGGGAAGGGGACCACGTGCTTCTGGTTTCCTTCGGGGCTGGGCTCACCTGGGCGGCCGCCGTAATCACCTGGGGGGGAGCTTGATGTACGCTGCCCTTTTCCCAGGACAGGGCTCCCAGCGGGTGGGGATGGGCAAAGCCCTTTACGAGGCCTCGCCCGCCGCCAAGGAGGTGCTGGACAGGGCCGAGGCTACCCTGCCCGGCCTCCTTAAGCTCATGTGGGAAGGGCCCGAGGAAACCCTCACCCTCACGGAAAACCAGCAACCCGCCCTTCTGGCGGTGGCCTATGCCGCCTACCGGGCCTTCCTGGCGGAAGGGGGAACCGAACCCTCCTTAGCCGCCGGGCACTCCCTGGGGGAATGGACCGCCCATGTGGCCGCGGGCACCCTGGAGCTGGAGGATGCCCTCCGGCTGGTGCGCCTCCGGGGCCGGTACATGCAGGAGGCCGTGCCCCCAGGGGAAGGAGCCATGGCCGCCATCCTGAAGCTTCCCCTCGAGGCCATCCAGGAAGCCCTGGCGAGGTTAGAGGGAGTGGAGATCGCCAACCTAAATGCCCCCGAGCAGACGGTGATCTCCGGCAGGAAGGAGGCGGTGGAGGAGGCGGCGGAAAGGCTAAAGGAAAAACGGGCCCGGGTGGTTTTCCTCCCGGTCTCCGCCCCCTTCCACTCCTCCCTGATGGCTCCTGCCAAGGAGCGCCTGGCCCGTGACCTGGCCCAGGTAACCCTGAGGAAGCCCCGCTTCCCCGTCTACTCCAACGTGACCGCAACGCCCGAGGAGGACCCCGGCCGCATCCGTGAACTTCTCCTGGAGCAGATCACCGCCCCCGTGCGCTGGGTGGAGATCTTAAAGGACATGGAAAAGAGGGGGGTCCGGCGCTTTTTGGAGTTCGGTAGCGGGGAGGTGCTGAAAGGCCTGGTGGCCCGTACCCTGAAGGAAGCGCACGCCCTTTCCGTGGGGGACCCGGAAGGGGTAAGGAAGGCGTTGGAGGTGGAGGATGCGTAAGGCACTGGTGACGGGAGCCAGCCGGGGCATCGGCCGGGCCATCGCCCTCAGGCTGGCCCGGGAGGGCTACGCCCTGGTGATCCATTACGGGCAGAACCGGGAGAAGGCGGAGGAGGTGGCGGAGGAGGCCAGGAGGCTGGGAAGCCCCCTGGTGGGGGTTTTGGGGGCCAACCTCCTGGAGGCGGAGGCCGCCACGGGCCTGGTCCACGGGGCGGCGGAGATCCTGGGGGGCCTGGACACCCTGGTGAACAACGCCGGCATCACCCGGGACACCCTCCTCATCCGCATGAAGGACGAGGACTGGGAAGCCGTGCTGGAAGCCAACCTCTCCGCAGTCTTCCGCACCACCCGGGAGGCCATCAAGCTCATGATGAAGGCCCGCTTCGGGCGCATCGTGAACATCACCAGCGTGGTGGGCATCCTGGGCAACCCCGGCCAGGCCAACTACGTGGCCTCCAAGGCGGGGCTTATCGGCTTCACCCGGGCGGTGGCCAAGGAGTACGCCGCCCGAGGGATCACGGTGAACGCCGTGGCCCCGGGGTTCATAGAAACGGAGATGACGGAAAAGCTCCCGCCCGAGGTGCGGGAGGCCTACCTGAAAAGCATCCCCGCAGGCCGCTTCGGCCGGCCGGAGGACGTGGCCGAGGCGGTGGCCTTTTTGGTCTCCGAGGCTGCGGGCTACATCACCGGCCAAACCCTGTGCGTGGATGGGGGGCTCACCCCCCATTGAAGGGGCCAGGCCCTAAGCTATACCCCGTGGTAAAATTCCCAAGGGAGGTTTTCATGACGGAGAAGGAGATCTTTGAAAAGGTGAAGGCGGTTATTGCGGACAAGCTCTCGGTGGAACCCGAGAAGATCACCCTCGACGCCCGCTTCATCGAGGACCTGGGGGCGGACAGCTTGGATACCGTGGAGCTCATCATGGGCCTCGAGGACGAGTTCGGCCTGGAGATCTCCGACGAGGAGGCCGAGAAGATCCGCACCGTGAAGGATGCGGTGGCCTACATCCAGGCCAAGCTGGGCTAGGGCTTAGGGCTTTTAAGGGGCGCTTCCCGCGCCCCTTTTCTTTTTCCCAGGGCTTTTCCCGGTATACTACCCCCATGCGACGCGTGGTGGTTACCGGCCTAGGAGCCCTCACCCCCATCGGTGTGGGGGCGGAAGCTTACCATAAGGCCCAGCTTGCCGGGAAAAGCGGGGTGCGTCCCATCACTCGCTTTGACGCCTCGGCCCTGCCGGTGCGCATCGCCGCCGAGGTGGACGTCAATCCCGAGGAGTTCATTGACAAAAAGGAACTGAGGCGCCTGGACCGCTTTGTCCAGTACGCCCTGATCGCCGCCGAGCTGGCCCTGACGGATGCGGGACTGGAGCCCAGCACCCTGGATCCCGAGCGGGTGGGTACCCTGGTGGGCACGGGCATCGGGGGCATGGAAACCTGGGAGGCCCAGAGCAAGGTCTTCCTGGAGCGGGGCCCAAACCGGATAAGCCCCTTCTTCATCCCCATGATGATCGCCAACATGGCCTCGGCCCACATCGCCATGCGCTACGGCTTCATGGGACCCAGTTCCACCGCCGTCACCGCCTGCGCCACGGGGTCGGATGCCATCGGAAACGCCCTCCGCATGATCCAGCTGGGGGAAGCCGACGTCGTCCTCGCCGGGGGCACGGAGGCCGCCATCACCCCCATGGCCATCGGGGCCTTCGCCGTGATGCGGGCCCTTTCCACCCGGAACGAGGAGCCCACCAAGGCCAGCCGCCCCTTCACCCTAAGCCGGGATGGCTTCGTGATGGGGGAAGGAGCCGGGGTCTTGGTGCTGGAGGAGTACGAGCACGCCAAGAGGCGGGGAGCCAGGATCTACGCCGAGCTGGTGGGCTTCGGCCGGAGCGCCGACGCCCACCACATCACCGAGCCCCACCCCGAGGGGAAAGGCGCCGCCTTAGCCATGCGCCGCGCCCTTTTGGACGCCAAAGTTAACCCCGAGGAGGTGGGCTACATCAACGCCCACGGCACCTCCACCCCCGTGGGGGACCGGGCCGAGGTCCTGGCCATCAAGGAGGTCTTCAAGGAGCACGCCAAGCGGCTCATGGTTTCCAGCACCAAGAGCATGACCGGCCACCTCCTGGGGGCTGCCGGGGGCATCGAGGCCATCGCCACGGTGCAGGCCCTCTACCACGGGGTCATCCCTCCCACCATCAACCTGGAGGACCCCGACCCCGAGCTGGACCTGGACTTCGTGCCCGAGCCCCGGGAGGCCAAGGTGGCCTACGCCCTCTCCAACTCCTTCGCCTTCGGCGGTCAGAACGCCGTGCTTCTCTTCAAACGGATCTAGGGGATGCTCTACTCCAGGGAAAGGCTTCTGGATCTGGAGGCGGAAAGGCTGGCACCCTACGCCCAGAAGGCCCGGGACACCCGGGGGCGGAAATACCCGGAACCCGAGTCCCCCTACCGCACGCCCTTCCAGAAGGACCGGGACCGCATCCTTCACACCACCGCCTTCCGGCGCCTGGAGTACAAGACCCAGGTCTTTCCCAACTGGGCTGGGGACTACTACCGCACCCGCCTTACCCACACCCTGGAGGTGGTCCAGGTGGCCCGCTCCATCGCCCGCGCCCTGGGCCTCAACGAGGACCTCACGGAGGCCATCGCCCTTTCCCACGACTTAGGCCACCCTCCCTTTGGCCACACGGGGGAGAAGGTCCTGAACGAGCTCATGCGGGACCACGGGGGGTTTGAGCACAACGCCCACGCCCTGAGGATCCTCACCGAGCTGGAGGTGCGCTACCCCAGTTTCAAGGGTTTGAACCTCACCCACGAGGTCCTGGAGGGAATCGCCACCCACGAGGCCGCCTATACCCCGGGCTTCAAGCCGGAGTACGAGGGCAAGGGCACCCTCGAGGCCCAGGTGGTGGACCTCTCCGACGCCATCGCCTATGCGGCCCACGACCTGGACGACGGCCTCCGTAGTGGCCTCCTTCGCCCCCAAGAGCTCACCGAGGTGCCCTTCCTGGCGGAGCTGGCCCGGGAAGAAGGCCTGGACCTTTCGGAGCTAACCGAGCTTTCCCGCCGGATCCTGGTGCGCCAGCTTCTGGGCTTTTTCATCACCGCCTCCATAGAGGCCACCCACCAAAGGGTAGAAGGGGCCGGGGTGAGGAGCCCGGAGGAAGTGCGCCGGCATCCTGAACGCCTGGCTGCTCTCACCCCTGAGGCCGAGCGGGCTCACCGGGAACTCAAGGCCTTTCTCATGGAGCGCTTTTACCGCCATCCCGAGGTCCTGAGGGAGAGGCGCAAGGCGGAAATCGTTTTGGAGAATCTTTTCCACACCTACACCCAGTACCCTGCGATCCTGCCCAAGGAGGTCCAGGCCCGGATCCCCGAGGAGGGGGTGGAGCGGGCGGTGTGCGACTACATCGCCGGGATGACCGACCGGTACGCCCTCGAGGCCTATCGGAAACTCTTCCCCTGAAACCCCGGGGGGCGAGGGATAAAATGGGTAGGTGAAAACCCTGGACTGGAATACCCTTTTTGGCGAGCGGGCCAGGCGCATCCAGGCCTCCACCATCCGCGAGCTTTTAAAGCTCACCCAGCGCCCCGGCGTCCTCAGCTTCGCCGGGGGCCTTCCCGCCCCCGAGCTCTTCCCCAAGGAGGAGGCGGCGGCCAAGGCAGCCGAGATCCTAAGGGAAAAGGGCGAGGTGGCCCTGCAGTACGGGCCCACGGAGGGCTACTTCCCCTTAAGGGCCTGGGTGGCGGAGCGGCTTGGGGTGAGCCCGGAGGAGGTCCTCATCACCACGGGAAGCCAGCAGGCCCTGGACCTTCTGGGGAAGGTCTTTTTGGACGAGGGAAGCCCGGTTCTCTTGGAGGCCCCCAGCTACATGGGGGCCATCCAGGCCTTCCGGGCCTACGGCCCCCGTTTCCTCACGGTGCCGGCCGGGGAAGAGGGGCCGGACCTCAGTGCCCTGGAAGAAGCCCTAGACCAGGAGCGCCCCCGCTTCCTCTACCTCATCCCCTCCTTCCAGAACCCCTCCGGGGGGCTCATGCCCCTGGAAGCCCGCAGGCGCCTCCTGGAAATGGCCATGGAACGGGGGTTGGTGGTGGTGGAGGATGACGCCTACCGGGAGCTCTACTTTGGGGAAAGCCGCCTGCCAAGCCTTTTTGAGCTGGCCCGGGAGGCGGGCTACCCCGGTGTGATCTACCTGAGTAGCTTCTCCAAGGTGCTGGCCCCGGGCCTGAGGGTGGCCTTCGTGGTGGCCCGGCCCGAGGCCATCCTCAAGCTCACCCAGGCCAAACAAGGGGTGGACCTGCACACCCCGGTCCTCAACCAGATCCTGGTGCACGAGCTGGTGAAGGAAGGCTTCCCGGAACGCCTGGAGAGGATCCGCACCACCTACAAGGCCAAGGCCCAGGCCATGCTGGAAGCCCTGGACCGGGAGATGCCCAAGGAGGTGGCCTATA
>NZ_ATNI01000128.1:0-19018 GCF_000511705.1 Thermus sp. NMX2.A1 | reverse complement strand
TACAGCCATTGCTATTCCCGTTTTACCACGAAAACATGGGGCCATGCACGAGAAGAGGTTGCTCACGCCGGAAGAACTGCGAGATTACCTGGGACGGGACAAAGTTGGGAGGGACCTAAGCTACGAACTTGCCCGGCGCTACGGGGTGCGCTTGGGACGGCGCTGGCTGGTGCCGCTTCGCGTGGCCGAGGCTCTGGCGGAAGGCCGCCTGGAGGAGCTTGAAACCCCCGGGATGGGGCCCCGGGGGCGGTAGGGGGTGGCGTGGATGGTGCGCCTAGGGGCATTCTACACGGAAAAATGCCCGTTTTGTGGGAGCCCCGTCCCGGAAGACCCCGAGCGCTACGACCTCGGGGGCCGCATCTTCTGCCCGCGCTGTGGGGCCGAATGGCCCGGTGAGGAAGGCGGGGAGGAGGTGGGCCGTGATTGAACACTTTGCTTCCCGGCCCCAGCCCCGCACCCTCCTCGGGGAGCTTGTGGAGGGGGGCAAGCGGGTGTGGTGGGAAAACCGGCCCCCTTCGGAGGAGGACCTTCAGGCCCACCTCGAGGGCCGCCGGCTCCTCGGGCTGGTGCCGGACAAGGTGGTGCACCTTGACCTTGACCGCACCGGGCTTAAGGACCTTCGGCCCCTAGTTGAGGTCCTGAACGCCTTGCAGATACCCGCCTACGCGGGCCCGGGCAACACTCGGGGCTCCAAGGTCTGGATTTTCCTGGAGGAACCCCAAGAAGACCTCGAGGCTCTGGCCCGAGGGTTAGCCCGCATGGCCAAGCTTCTCCTCGGGGAGGAGCACGCGGTGGAGGGGTACCCGAACGGCCAGCACGGGCTCTTCCTCCCCCTATTCGGCCACCTAAACGGCCAGCCCCGGCCCCTCTACGAGGCTTGGAGCAAAAGCCCCGTTTCCCTTCCCTTCCGGCCCCGGTACGCCAGCCCGGAGGCCATACGCCGGTTGGTGCGGGCTGTGCCGTTCCTGGAGGTTGCTTTGCAACGCCGCCCCTCGGGGCCACGGCATGAAGCGGCCATGGCGGTTTTGAATGTGGCCCACCGGGCCGGGGTGCTGGAAGAAGCGAAGGCGCTCTTGGGAAGCGAAGCGGTGTTCGCCAGGTGGGAGCTTGCGGATACCCGCACCCTCGAGGATTGGAGGGAGGAACTAAGCCGGCTGACCGAAGCCGCAAGCTCATCGGATTACCCGAATAAGCGCGGCATTCCCTTCCTCAAGGAGGTGGGGCTTGACCCCAGCCCCATCGCCAAGCTCCTCGGGGAGGAGCCCAGGGAGTGGCCCAAGCCCAAGCCCCTGGAGGAGCTGGAAGCCCCCTTGCCCCCCTGGAAGCGGGGGCTCCTCCCCCCGGCCATGGAGGACCTGGCCAACGCCCTAGCCGGCCAGCTTCTCGTGGAGCCCACCGCCCCCGCCGTGGCCATGCTGGCCGCCGTGAGCGCCGTCCTGGCCCACCGCAAGCTGGCGGTGGCCCCCGAGCCCGCGAACGCCGGTTGGGAGGAAACCCCCGTCCTTTGGGCGGTGCTGGTGGGACCGCCGGGAAGCGGGAAGACCCCCATCATCCGGGAAGCCGCAAAGCCCCTTTGGGCCATTGAGCAAACGCTTGCCGAAGAGAACCGGCTGGCCCAGGAGGAGTACGAGCAGGAGCTTCTGGCGTGGCAAGCCGCCAAGAAGGGGGAGCGGGGCGAGAAGCCCACGCCCCCCGTTCCCCGCCGGCTGGTGATTGGGGACGCTACATGGGAGAAGCTGGCCAGCATCTTGGAAGGCAACCCCGCCGTGCTGGCCGTGGTGGACGAGCTAAAGGGGCTCCTCCTCTCTTGGCGGAGGGAGGACCGGGCCCAGGGGAGGGCGTTTTTCCTGAGCGCCTACCACGGCACCCCTCATGTGGTGGACCGGGTAGGCCGGGGAACCACTTACCTCCCACGGCCACAGGTGGCCCTCCTCGGAGGCGTTCAGGTGGGGCCGTGGCACCAAGTGGTGCGGGGTGGACTTGGCAAAGGAGAGGACGCGGACGGGCTACTGCAGAGGTTTGCCCCCGTGGTCCTTGACCCCCTTCCTCCGGTCAAGGAGCCCCCTCCGGTGCCGGAGGAAACCCTTTGGGGCTACCGGGACCTGGTGATGCGGCTCTGGGCTGAGGAAGTGCCCACGATGGTCAGCCCCTCCCCCGAGGCGTACCGGCTCTGGAAGGAGTGGCGCTTTGAAACCCTCCAGGAGCAACGCAACCCTGAGCTTCCCGAGGCGTGGCGCGGGTACCTGAGCAAGCGGATGGGGCTCACGGCCAGGCTTGCGGGCATCCTTAGCGCCTTGTGGGGCGAACCGGGGGTGATAAGCGAGAGGACCATGGCCCGGGCCATCTTCCTGGTCAAGGCCATCCTTGAACCCCACGCCAAGCGGGCTTGGCGCGTGGGAGAGGTGGGGGACATCTCCCCGGCCATCCGGCTGGCCAAGCGGCTCAAGGAGGGGAAGGTGGTGCGCTTCACCCGCCGGGAGGTGTACCGGAACGAGTGGGGTGGCATCACCACTTCCGAGGAAGCGGGCCGGGCCCTCTGGCTTCTGGAGAAAGCGGGGTGGGTGGTGTATGACCCCGAGGCCCGGGCCTACCTGGTCAACCCCCGCATACGGGAGGTGGGTCGTGAGGACTAACCCCCCGAAAAGGTACCCGACAAACCCGACAAGGGGGGTCAAAACGGCCAAAAAAGCCGTCCTGGACAGCGAAAACCCTTGTCGGGTGGTTCACCCGACAAGGCCCGACACTACCCGACAGGACCCGACAGCCTACCCCCACCGCCCCTTTTGTCGGGTGGTGTCGGGTGAGCGCGGGGCACTCAACCCGACACGGGTTTTTACGATGAGGGTGGGCGCAAACGCCACGCCGGAGGTGGCTTGTCGGGTTTGTCGGGTGGGTTTGGAGGTGAGTGTGTATGCCCATTGACCTCGAGGCCCTGGCCCGACTCATTGACTCGGGAACCCACCCGGCAAACCCGGCACCGGGGGAAAAAGAGGCTAAAAACTCCGTCCTGCACGATGAAACCCCCTGCCGGGTGGGGTACCCGGCACCTACCCGGCAAGCCCCTGCAGAACCCGGCACCCCTCCCCGTGCCGGGGAAGTGTCGGGGGGTGTCGGGTGGGTGTCGGGTAGGGTACCCGACAGCGATTTTGCCGATAAGGATGGGCATAAACCCCGCTTTGAAGGGGGGCTGTCGGGTTTGTCGGGTGGGTTTTCGGGGGGGCATGTAGCTACCCCCGAGGCTGGGGTGGTGGAGGTGGCCGGGTTGCCGGAGGGGGTGGAGGGGTTTGAACTCCACTACATCCCGGAAGTAGGCCCCGGCATGGGGGAGCTTTTGGACCTCCTCATGCGCCAGCCCGTCCTGGGGGTGGACCTGGAAACCACGGGGCTTGACCCCCACACCTCGAGGCCCCGGCTCCTCTCCCTGGCCATGCCGGGGGCGGTGGTCGTCTTTGACCTGTTCGGCGTTCCCCTTGAAGTCTTCTACCCCCTCTTCTCCCGGGAGGAGGGGCCCTTGCTGGTGGGCCACAACCTGAAGTTTGACCTCCTCTTCCTCCTCAAGGCCGGGGTGTGGCGGGCTAGCGGCAAGAGGCTTTGGGACACCGGACTGGCCCACCAGGTGCTCCACGCCCAAGCCCGCATGCCCGCCCTCAAGGACTTAGCGCCGGGGCTAGACAAGACCCTGCAGACCTCGGACTGGGGTGGCCCCCTCTCCTCGGAACAGATGGCCTACGCCGGTCTTGACGCGGCCGTGCCTCTGGTCCTGTACCGGGAGCAGAGGGAACGGGCCAGAACCCTCAGGCTTGAGAAGGTCCTGGAGGTGGAGCGCCGCGCCCTTCCCGCCGTGGCGTGGATGGAGCTTAAGGGGGTGCCCTTCGCCCCGGAACTCTGGGAGGAGGCGGCCAGGGAAGCGGAACGGGAGGCGGAAGCCCTACGCGGGGAACTCCCCTTCGGGGTGAACTGGAACAGCCCCGCCCAGGTGCTGGCCTACCTGAAGGGGGAGGGTTTGGACCTCCCCGACACCCGGGAGGACACCCTGGCCGGCTACCGGGAGCACCCCCTGGTGGCCAAGCTCCTCCGGTACCGGGAAGCGGCCAAGCGGGTGAGCACCTACGGGAAGGAGTGGGCCAAGCACCTGAACCCGGCCACGGGACGCATACACCCTTCCTGGCAACAGATAGGGGCGGAAACGGGCCGCATGGCTTGCCGGAAGCCCAACCTTCAGCAGGTGCCCCGGGATCCCGCCCTGAGAAGGGCCTTCCGGCCTAAGGAGGGGCGGGTCATGCTCAAGGCCGACTTCTCCCAGATTGAGCTACGGATTGCCGCCGCCATAGCCAAGGAGGGGCGGATGCTCAGGGCGTTCCGGGAGGGGAAGGACCTCCACGCCCTCACCGCCAGCCTGGTCCTGGGGAAGCCCCTGGAAGAGGTGGGCAAGGAGGACCGGCAACTGGCCAAGGCGCTGAACTTCGGGCTTCTCTACGGGCTGGGGGCGGAAGGGCTGAGGAGGTACGCCCTCACCGCCTACGGGGTGAAGCTCACCCTCGAGGAGGCCCAGAAGCTTCGGGACGCGTTCTTCCGGGCTTACCCCGCCCTGAAGCGCTGGCACCGGTCCCAGCCTGAGGGGGAGGTGGTGGTGAGGACCCTCTTGGGCCGGAGGAGGACCACGGACCGCTACACGGAAAAGCTCAACACCCCGGTACAGGGAACCGGGGCGGACGGGCTCAAGATGGCCCTGGCCCTCCTCTGGGAGAACCGGGGCCTACTCTGGGGAGCCTTCCCCGTCCTGGCGGTGCATGACGAGGTGGTGCTGGAGGCCCCCGAGGAGGGGGCCAAGGAGTACCTGGAAACCCTCACCGCCCTCATGCGCCAGGGGATGGAGGAGGTGCTTGGGGGCGCGGTGCCCGTGGAGGTGGAAGGAGGCATCTACCGGGACTGGGGGGCCACGCCGTGGGAGGAGGCATGACCGCGAAGGAGCGTTTGGCGCTTGAGGTTGACCTGGAGGGAGCGGGACCCCCGGAAGTCCCGGGCCTCGAGGTTGGGCCGGAGGACCCTTCCCCCTTCCACGCCGTGGCCAGGTGGGTAGCCGCCATGTGGCCGTGGTGCCGTTTCGCGGGCATCACGGCCCGCATGTGGCCCTACCTTGGGGGGAAGTTTCTCCGGGAAGCGGTGGACCTTGGCCCCCTCGGGTGGGTTTGGACGGACGGGCCTAAGACCCTCTGGGCGTGGCAACCCCCCGGGGGGTGAGGGGTGAGGAGGTGAGAGAATGCCCACGCGCAAGAGGACTCTCGGGGATTTGGAAGGGGCCACGAGGCTGGTGTGGAAGGCCCTAAAACGGGCCGCCCACGCCGTCTTCCAGGGGGCCACGGTGTACGCCAAGCTCCACGAGGTGAAGGAACTCCGGGAGCGGGTGGAGGCGTTGGAGGAGGCGATTGAACTCCGGAGGGCGATATGAGGAGCACCTTACGGAAGGTGGAACGGCTGGTGCAGAGGTGGAGGAGCAAAGAGGTGCCCTTAATCGTGGTGGTCCATGACGGCCAGGCCCTGGGCTTCCCGCGCCTCGAGTTCTCCCCGGGGGAGGCCATAGCCCCCGGGGCCCGGTACTGGTGGTTGTTTGTTGCGAGGGCCCCCGGGGAGAAAGTCCGCAAGGCCCTGGAGGTGCTGGGGGGCGGGAGGCGGACGGCATGACTCGCGGCTGGGCTACATCCGGGCTAAGAAAGGGCTACGGCAAGGAGGACAAAAGGAGGGCGAAAGGAGGACGGCATGACGGCGATTGAACGGCTAAGGGCACGGTTGCGTGAGGCGGTACCGGGGCGGCCCACCTGGCTGGAGTACGACGAGGAGCTAGGGCTGTGGTGTGCCGGGGTGCTGTGGGATGAGGAGGAAGACCTGGTGGATGAGGAGGCCGCGGAGGATGCCCACACCGCCCTGGAGCGGTTGGGGTACACGATTGGCCTCGACGTAAGGGGCTGGGGTAGGTAGATACTGGGCCCCCGGAGAGGGGGCCCTTAAAAGCCGTTTTAGGCCGGAAGGCCAGAAACGCCGTGCTGGAGCCCTCTCCTATGCCCTCAGGGGGGGCTTACCCATTCTGAGTTTTCTGAGTTTCCCCCCACCTTCGCGAAAGAAAGATTTCGCGAATGAACACCCCTCACTACCCTCCTCCGGGCTTCTGTGGTATCTTACGGGCATGCAAGGAGAAGTCTTGACCGTGGAGGAAGTGGCCAAGCTCCTCCGGGTTAGCCGCAAGACGGTGGAAAAGCTCATCTACGCCAAAAAGCTCCACGCGGTGAAGGTGGGCCGGGTTTGGCGCATCCCGAGGGCCGCCGTGGAGGCGTTCTTGGGGGGGAAGGAGTACCGTGAACCTTAGAAAGCTCTGGTCCTGGCTTCGCTTCGCCAAGATGCTGGCCCGGGGCCGGGTGGGCAAGCGGTGGGCCCTACGCCGGGCCCGGTGGCTTTGGCGCAAGGGGAGGAAGCGTAGGAGGTGGTGATGCGAAGGCGCGGCAAAGGGGGCGGAAGCGTCTTCTACCACGAGGGCAAGGGGAAGTGGGTGGCCCAGCTCACCTGGGTAGACCCCGCCACGGGCCGGAAGGTCAAGCGGGAGAAGCATTGCGAAACCCGCAAGGAGGCCGAAAGGGCCCTGGCGGATATGGTGGCCGCCCAGGCCAAGGGGCTCCTCACCGACCCTTCCAGGCTCACCACGCGGGACTTCGCCCTGGAGTACCTGAAGCGCCTGGAGCGGGAGGGGCTTAGGCCGAACTCCATCCGCCTGGCCTTGGACGAGCTGGCCCACGCCCTCCCCTCCCTCAAGGACCCCAAGGCCCACGACCCCCTGGGCCGCATGCGGCTCCAGGAGGTGAAGCCGGTCCATGTGCGGGCCGCCGTGGACCGGGTGGTGGAAGCAGGCTACGCCCCCCGCACCGTGGGCCGGGTGCTCATGCGGCTCAAGGCCCTCTTCCGGGAGGCCCTACGGCTGGAACTGGTGGCCAGAAACCCCGCCGAAGCCGTGAAGGTGCGCCTGCCCAAGGGGGAGAAGGCGGCCAGGGCCCTGGAGCCCCACGAGGTGGCCCGGCTTCTGGAGGCCGCCGAAGCCTCCCGGTCCAAGGACATGGCCCTGCTCCTCCGGCTCATGCTGGAAACCGGGCTCCGCCGGGGCGAGGCCCTGGCCCTGCAATGGCGGGACATAGACCTGGAGGCCGGGGAGCTTACCGTGGGACGGGCTTGGGTAAAGGTGGCCGGAAGGGGAGCCTTCTCCGAGCCCAAGACCCCCACGGCCAAGCGCAAGGTGCCCTTGCCCCGTGGCCTCCTCCTTCGCCTGAAGGCCCGGAGGGAGGAGCTTCTGGCAAGGCTCACCCCGGAGGAGGTGGACGGGCTCTTCCTGGTGGGCGGGGTAAAGCCCGTGGATCCGGACGCGTTCAACCACTACCTGCGCCGCCTGGCGGAAAGGGCGGGCCTGGGCCGGGTGAGGGTGCACGACCTCAGGCACACCTGGGCCACCCTGGCCCTCTCCCGGGGCGTGCCCCTGGAGGTGGTGAGTGAGCGGCTGGGCCACGCCAGCCCCACCATCACCCTGAATGTGTACCGCCACCTTCTGGAGGAGGAGCGCCGGGGGTGGGTGCTGGACCTGGAAGAACTTCTCTACCCCGCCCCCCGCGCCCAAGCCTGAACGGATAGACCGGCTGATAAACCGGCTAAAGGGTTTCCCCCCACGCTACCGTGGGGGGAAGCTTTGCGTCCTGGAGCTGGTGGGCGGCGTAGGACTTGAACCTACGACCTCTCGCGTGTGAGGCGAGCGCTCTTCCGCTGAGCTAGCCGCCCCCAGGCCTTTTGCAGGGTAGCATGGGCCAAGGAGGCCTGTCAAGCAAAGGCCCTGACCTTCCTCTGACAAGGCTCGGGCTAGACTAAGGTCGTGGCCACGGTCCTTGTGGTGGAGGACGAGCCAGCGGTGCGGCTTGGGGTGCGGCTGGCCCTGGAAAAAGCCGGACACAGGGTGCTGGAGGCCGCCACCTCCCAGGAAGCCTGGCCAAGGTTGCGGGAGGCGGAAGCCGTGGTCCTGGACTGGATGCTCCCCGACGAACCCGGCACCCGGCTCCTGGAGCGTATGCGTCAAGGAGCCTACCCCGAGCTTCCCGTCCTCATGCTCACCGCCAGGGCCGAGGTCCGGGATCGGGTGGAGGGGCTTTCCCGAGGGGCCGACGACTACCTGGTAAAACCCTTCGCCACCGAGGAACTTTTGGCCCGCCTCGAGGCCCTCCTGCGCCGTGCGGGCAGGCGAAAGGTGCTCCGGCGCGGACCCCTTCTCCTGGACCTGGAGCGCAAGGAGGCCAGCCTGGACGGCAGGCCCCTACCCTTAACCCGGCGGGAGTTTGAACTGCTGGCCTTCCTGGCCCAGCGCCCGGGCCGGGTCTACTCCCGGGAGGAGCTTCTGGAAGCGGTCTGGGGTCAGGACTACCTGGGCACCCCGAGGACGGTGGACCAGCACGTGCTCCAGCTCCGGGAGAAGCTAGACGAAGATCCCAAGGCCCCTCGCTTTCTGGAAACCGTGCGGGGCATGGGGTACCGCTTCAAGGTGGCCCCGCAAGAAGCGAACCCCGGTCCCAGCCAGACCAAGGGGGAAGGGTGAACGAACTTCTGGCCGAGGCCTGGGAGAAAGCCCTGGAGGGCCTGGTCCTTCACCGGGACGGGCAGGTCCTCTACCTGAACCCCAAGGCAGAGGAGCTTTTGGAGGTGAGCCGGGAAAAGGTGGTGGGCCGCCCCCTACTCCTCGCCCTCCGGGACCACCGCCTCGAGGCCCTGGCCCTCCACGGGGGCGAGCGCACCCTGGAGGTGCGAAGCCGTACCCTTAGGGTGAGGGCCCTTCCTGGCAGACTCTACCTTCTGGACGAAACGGAGCTAAGCCGGCGCCTGGAGGCCCTGGAGGAAGCCACCCAGGCCCTGGCCCACGAGCTTCGCACCCCCCTGGCGGGGATGGGGCCCCTCCTCGAGGCCCTCACCCCCAGGACCCTCCAGGAGAAGGAGGTGCTGGACCTCCTCAAGGGGGAGGTGGCCCGCCTATCCCGCTTGGTGCGGGACCTCTCCCTCATCCAACCGGGCCCCAAGCGCACCTTCCCCCTGGAGGAGCTCTGGCCTCGCCTGGAGAGGCTTCTTAGGGAGAAAATCCGGGAAAGGCGGGTGGAGGTCCACCTGCCCCACACCGCCCACACCGACCCCGAGGCCCTCTTCCAGATCCTCCTTAACCTTCTGGACAACGCCCTCAAGTACGGCCAAGATCCCATCCGCCTCCTCTCCCGGGAAGAGGGGGGGCGCCTTTTGCTGGAGGTGCGGGACCAAGGGCCGGAACTTCCGGATTACGAACTCCTCTTCCTGCCCCGCCACCGGGGGTTCCAGGGAGGAGCCGGGCAGGGCTTGGGCCTCTACCTGGTACGCCGGATCGCCCAGGGCCTGGGTGGGGAGGCCTACGCCCTGAGGGACGGGGCCGAGAACGTTTTTGGCGTGGCTCTTCCTCTAAACTGAGGCAAGGAGGCGAGATGCGCGAGGTACTGGACAAAGCCCTAAACGAACTGGTGGGGGAAACCCTGAGGATGCTCTCCCTGGTTCGGGAGATGACCCAAAAGGCCACGGAGGCCCTGGTGGAGGGGAACCGGGCCAAGGCCGAAGAGGTCATCGCCAAGGACCAGGAGGTGGATGCCCTGGAGCTTAAGATCGAGAACCAGGCCGTAGCCGTCATCGCCCGGCACCAGCCCGTGGCCTCGGACCTTCGGCTCATCTTCACCATCATCAAGGCCCTCACCGACCTGGAACGGGCCGGAGATTACGCCATGCACGTGGCCGAGGACGCCCTCCTTTTGGCGCAGGAACCCCCCCTTAAGCGCTACGTCACCCTCCCCGAGATGGGCAAGAGGCTTCTGGAGATGATGGACACCCTGGGCAAGGCGGTGGCCGAGCGGGACCCCGGGCTTGCCCGCAAGGTGGTGGAGATGGACGACCAGGTGGACGGCCTCTACGAGGAGGTGACCCGGGAGCTCATCACCTACATGCTGGAAGATCCCCGCACCCTCACCAAGGCCCTCACCCTCATGCGGGTGGCCCGGAGCTACGAACGGCTTGGGGACCACCTGGAGAACATCGCCGAAAGGGTCATCTACTGGCTCACCGGGGAGGTGTACAAGGCCCCGGAGGACGTTTACTAAGCTACTCGGCTTCCACCTCCTCTACCCCTTGGCGGCGGCCCGCCTTCCACTCCAACCCCGCCCAGATGAAGTCCAGGAGGTCCCCGTCCAGGACGTTCTGGGGGTCAAAGCGCATGAGGCCCGTGCGGTGGTCCTTCACGTACTGCTTGTCCAGGACGTAGCTACGGATCTGGCTTCCCCACTCGATGGGCCGCACCTCGCCCCGGAGCTTCCTGAGTTCCTCCTGCTTCTTCTTCCACTCCAGCTCGTAAAGCCGGGAGCGGAGGACCTTCATGGCCAGCTCCTTGTTCTTGATCTGGCTCCGGGTGGTCTGGCAGGTGACGGTGATCCCCGTGGGCAGGTGCACGATGCGCACGGCGCTATCGGTGGTGTTCACCCCCTGGCCCCCGTGCCCCTGGGAGCGGAACACGTCGATGCGCAGGTCCTCGGGCCGGATGACCACCTCCACGGTGTCGTCCACCTCGGGCATCACCTCCACCCCAGCGAAGGAGGTGTGGCGGCGCCCCGAGGCGTCAAAGGGGGAGGGACGGACCAGGCGGTGAACCCCCGCCTCGGGGGCGAGGAGGCCGTAAGCGTTTTCCCCCCGGACGATGATCTGGGCGTAGTCGATGCCCGCCTCCGCCCCGGGGGTCACGTCCACCACCTCCACCTGGAACCCCTGGCGCTCGGCGAAACGGGTGTACATCCGCAAAAGCATCTCCGCCCAGTCGCAGGCCTCTGTGCCCCCGGCTCCGGGCTGGATGGTGAGAATGGCGTTCTTCTCCGCATGGGGGAAGGAAAGAAGCGTCTCGTGGTAAAGGCTTTCCAGCTTCTTGGCCGCCTCCAGAAGCTCAGGCCTAAGGGCATCCCGCTCCTCTGCGGGAAACTCCTGCCACAGCTCCAGGAGGCCCTCGAGGTCGCTCTCCAGGGAGCGGAAGGTATCCACCGTGCGCCGCAGGCGGGCGGCCTCCTGGCTTATCCGCCTAGCCTCCTCCGGGTTCTGCCAGAGGGCCGGGTCTTCCAGGCGTTTCTCCAGCTCCTTTAAACGGGCTTCCTTTCCGGGGATGTCAAAGATACCCCCGGAGGCTATCCAGGCGTTCGCGCAAGAGTTCCAGGTCCATACCGCATCCCAGTATAGGGAAAGGCGAAGCCCGATACAAGCACCCTTGCGTCTAATAGGCTAAGGATGTATGATAGTTATGCTATGGACTTACAGAAGCTGGCCGCCAGCCTACAAGAGGCCTATCCCCAGGGCCTGCCGGGGGAGCGGGAGGCTTTGGTGACCCTCTTGTTAGGGCGGGGGATACCCCAGCCGGAGGCCCTGGAACTGGCCCGGGCCCTCGAGGCCCAGGGTTACGCCCACTTCCTTCCGGGCGAAAGGCCCCGCTGGGCCTTCACCCGCCGCCCCGTGGACCTCAAGGCCCTCATGCGGGCCCTGGACCAGGAATACCCCGAGTTCGTGGGGGAGGGGGATGAGGAGGAAGAGGCCCTGGCCTTCCTCGCCCTCCGCCTGGAGGGGGACCGTCAGGTGGCCAAAGAGGTGCTGGAGGCCCTCCGGGCCGCGGGCTACGTGGAAAAGGCCTACCACCCCGAGCAGGTACGGGACCGCCTCCTGTTCCGTTTCCCCGAGGCCCTACGCCTCTACGCGTGACGACTCCCCGGACTAAAGTCCAGGGCTTCTCGGGCATGGTATTGCTACCCCCGAAGGCCCCGTCCAGGCCCTAGCCAGGATGTTCTGCGCTGCCGCCACGTCCCTGTGCAGGAGCGTACTGCACTGTGGGCAGGTGTACACCCGCACCCACAGGGGGCGTTTTTCTCTGTGCCCGCACACCGGGCAGTCCTGGCTCGTATGTTTGGGGTCAACCCCCACGACCCGCCTACCAGCCTCTTCCGCTTTGTAGGCGAGGATTGCGAGAAACTGGGCCCAGCCCGCGTCGTGTACGCCCTTGGCTATATGGGAGCGGGAAAGGGCTTGAACGTTCAGGTCTTCGTGGACGATGGTTCCATAGCGGTTCACCAGCTTTCTGGCCACCTTGTGGTGGAAGTCCCTGCGCTGGTTGGCGATCTTGCGGTGGAGCTTGGCTACCTTGAGCCTGGCCTTCTTCCTGCCGCTCTTTCCCTTCTTCTTCCGGGAAAGCTCCCTTTGGGCCTTGGCCAGCTTCTCCTCGGCTTTCTGGAAGTGGCGGGGAGCCTCTACCATCTCCCCCTCCGAGGTAACGAGGAAGTGGGGGTTGGTGCCCAGGTCTATGCCGATGGCCTCCTCGCTTGGAGGCAAAGGCTTGGGGTCCACCTCGGTGATGAAGATGATGTACCAATGCTCGCCTTCCCGCTTAACCGTCGCCGTCTTGATCTTCCCTTCCAAAGGGCGGTGGAGCTTAACCTTGACGGAGCCAATCCCGTGGCTGCTTTCCCGTCAGGGAAACACCTTGAGGAGTACACGCCTTCCCCCATCCTGGAGCTTGACCCCGGTTTCGTAGGCCTGGGGGAAGGTAAAGGAGTCGTAGCGCCCCTTCCCCTTGAAGCGGGGGTAGCCCGCTTTCTGTCCCGCCTTGACCCTACGGAAGAAGCCCTTGAACGCCAGGTCCACCCGTTCGATGACGTTCTGCAAGACCTGGGAATGAATGTGCTTGTACTCCGGCAGCTCGGCCCGTATCTCGGGCAGATACCTCTTCTGTTCGTAGAAGCCGACAGTCCTCCCGGCCTTCTTGTAGGCATCTCTACGCTCCTGCAAGGCCGCGTTGTACAACTGGCGGCACAGCATCAGCGTCTTGTCCAAGTCCCGCCGTTGGGGCTTGGTGGGGTAAAGGCGGTATTTGAAGGCTTTGCGCATGGCTGGCTTCTTCTACACTGTACCAAATCCGTGTCCACCTGTGGTGGACGTGGGGGAGTCCATGTATCCCCGGTTTAAAAACCGGGGGATTATAGCTCCCCCACACCCCCTCTTTTCTCTAAGCGCGCCAGGGGGCTTCATACTACCCCGTGCGAGCCCAAGCCCGCATGGGGTGGTATCAGTCCGCCGCCAGGGCCAAGGGGGTCTCCTCCAAACCCACCCTGGCCCCTAAGGCCTTCAGGCGCTCCTCCAGGTGCTCATACCCCCGTTCCAGAAAGTAGACCCCTTCGATCTCGGAAACCCCCTCGGCGCTCAGGGCGGCCACCACCAGCCCGCCCCCGGCGCGAATATCCAGGGCCTTCACCTGGGCCCCGCGCAGCCGCTTGCCGTTAATCAAGAGGGTCCGGTCCCGAAGGTAAAGCTCGGCCCCCATCCGGGCCAGCTCCCCCACATGGGTGAAGCGGTCCGGGTAAACCCGGTCGGTGATGGCGCTCTGCCCGGGAACCGTGGCCAGATAGGCGGTAACGATGGGCTGAAGATCCGTGGGGAAGCCGGGGTACTCCCGGGCCTCCACGAAGAAGGGCTTGGGATCCGGTACGGCCCAGAACCGCACCCAGTCCTTCCCCACCTCCACCCGGTGCCCGGACTGCTGAAGCTTATCCAAAAGGGCATCCAGGTGGTCGGGGCGCACCTCCCTTAGGGTGATGGACCCCCGGGTGGCCGCCGCCGCCAGGAGGTAGGTGCCGGCCTCTATGCGATCGGGGATGATGCGGTAAGTACCCCCACCAAGCTGCCTGGCACCCCGGATGTGCAGGATGGGGCTACCCAGGCCGTGGACCTCCACCCCCAGCATCCGCAAGAAATGGCCCAGGTCCTCCACCTCCGGTTCCATGGCCGCCTGCACCACGGTGGCCTCGCCCCCAAGGGCCACCGCCAGCATGGCCTGCTCGGTTCCGCCCACCGTGGGCAGGTCGAAGACCACCCTCCCCGCCAGGGGACGGGTCCTTCGGGCGTAGAAGGTGTTCTCCTCCTCCACCACCTCGGCCCCCAGGGCCCGCAAGGCCTTCACGTGCTGGTCCACGGGCCTGGCCCCAAAGGCGCACCCCCCCGGCAGGGAGATCCGCCCCTCCCCCACCCGGGCAAGAAGGGCCCCCCAGACGATGAAGCTGGCTCGCATCTGCCCCACCAGCTCATAGGGGGCGTGGGTGTTCCGGATCTCCGGGGTGTGCAGGTGGAGGGTGCGTCCTTCCCACTGGTAACGGGTGCCCAGGTGGGAAAGAAGCTCCAGCATCACCTCCACGTCCCTCAGCCTGGGCACCTCCACGAGGGTGATGGGCTCGGGGGTGAGAAGGCTTGCCGCCAGGATGGGCAAGGCGGCGTTTTTAGCCGGATAAATGCGCAACTCGCCGGAAAGGGGCTGGCCTCCCTCAATCCGCAAGATCCTGCTGCCCCGCCGCGAGTCCTTGAGCATCATACACACCTTACTCAAGGTGAGAATAAAAGGGGCCATCCACATTGTCAAGAGCATGCGTTCTTTGCTACACTCTCCCAAGGGAAGGTATGCCCAAGAAGGAGAAGAAGCGGCTGCAGGTGGTCATCTCCGAGGAACAGGACGCCCTCCTCACCCGGGCGGCCTACGCCCTTTCCAGCCCCGAAAGGCTGGTTTCCAAGTCGGAGGTGGTGCGCCTGGCTATCGCCAAGATCGTGCAGGAGCTGGAGGGCAACAAGGAGGAGCTGGCCGAACTCCTGAAGCAGCTGGAGCCCGAGGAATAAAATGACGGGCATGGTCCTGGGCGGGCGGTACCGCCTCGAGGCCTCCTTGGGTTCTGGGGGCATGGCCGAGGTGTGGCGGGCGGTGGACGAGCGCCTGGGCCGCAAGGTGGCGGTGAAGCTCCTCCACCCCCGGGCCCTTCCCCCCGAGAGGGAGCGGTTTCTCCTGGAGGTGCGGGCTCTTTCCCGTCTCTTCCATCCGGGCATCGTCCAGGTGCTCGACCTGGGGGAGGTGGAGGGGCGCCCCTACTTCGTGATGGAGCTGGTGGAGGGGGGTACCTTTGACCGCCTCGGCCCCTTTGAGGAGGGCCCGGAAGGGGAAAGAATCCTCGAGGCAGCCATCCAGGTGATGGAAGCCCTGGCCCACCTCCACGCCCAGGGCATCCTCCACCGGGACCTCACCCCTAAAAACATCCTCCTCACCAAGGAGGGGCATCCCAAGGTCATGGACTTTGGTCTAGCCTACCTCTTGCAGGAAAGCCGCCACCTGACCCGCACCGGCTACACCCTGGGCACCCCCACCTACATGGCCCCGGAACAGGCCAAGGGCCTGCCCCTTACCCCCCGGGCTGACCTCTACAGCCTGGGGGCGGTCCTCTACCGCACCCTTACCGGCAAACCCCCCTTCGAGGGGGAAAACGATCAGGCCATCCTCTTCCAGCACGTCTACGAGTCCCCTAAGCCTCCCCAGGCTTTGAACCCCACCATCCCTTCCGGGGTGGCGGAGGCGGTGCTCTCCCTTTTGGCCAAGCACCCGGAGGAAAGACCCTCCCACCCCAGCCTTTTCAAGAGCCCCCTGCAGGAGTTCCAGGCCCTTCGCCTTGCCACCCCCCGGGCCGGGTCCAGCCGCTCGGGCCACTATCCCCTGGCCCCTGACCCCCGCAGGCTTTCCCTGAAGGGGAAGGTGGACCTGGGAGGGGAGGCCGCCTGGCCCGGGGAGATGGTCTACGCCCACGGCCGGGTCTACCTGGGGGCGGGGCGGGGCCTGGTGGAGGTGGACCTCCTCTCGGGAACGGTACGCCGGGAAAACCTTCCCGAGGAGGTCACCGCTCCCCCGGTGGTGCGGGGTGGGGTATACGTGGCCGCCTGGGACGGCCGGGTGCGCCGCTTCAAGGCCCAGGCCCTGGAGTGGAGCGCCGACACGGGGGCAGAGATCACCGCCGCTCCCCTGGTCTTGGGGGAGCGGGTCTTCGTGGCCAGCCGGGACGGAAGCCTCTATGCCTTTGAGCGGGACCGCCTCCTCTACCGTTTCCAGGCGGGAGGCCATCTCTCCGCCAGCCCCACCTTCCACCGGGGCCTCCTCTTCCTGGCCTCGGAGGACGGGTTCCTCTACGCCCTGGACCCGGACACGGGCGCCTTGCGTTACAAGGTGAAAACCAGCCCCGTGCACGCTCCCGTGGCCGCCTACCGGGGGGTGCTCTTCATCCCCACCTGGGAGGGGGAGATCTACGCCTTTGATCCCTTGAGCCGGGAAACCCTCTGGAACACCGCCGTGGAGGGCGAGATCTGGGGCGGGCTGGCCCTGGACGAGGAGCGGGTCTATGTGGCCGCCTGGGACGGGGTCTTGAGGGCCCTGGACCAGGCCACGGGGGAGGAGGTGTGGAGCCTCGAGGTGGGCAAGGTGACGGCAGGCCTTTCCTACGCTGCCGGGCATGTGTACGTGGCCACGGAGGAGGGGCGCTTCCTGGCGGTGGACCAAAGGGGCCAGGTGGTCTTTGAAGCCACGGGTCTGGGGGCAGTGCAGGTACCGCCTCTGCCCCTGGCCCAGGAGATCCTGGTGGCCAACCTGGCGGGGAAGCTCTTCCGCTTCGGCGTAGGATAGGGGCATGGAAGCGGTGAGCACGGATAAAGCTCCCCAGGCCATCGGCCCCTACTCCCAGGCGGTGCGGGCCGGGGGGCTGGTCTTCGTTTCCGGTCAGATTCCCCTGAAGCCCGACGGCACCCTGGTGGAGGGGGATATCCGCGCCCAGACGGAGCAGGTCATGGAGAACCTGCAGGCCATCCTGGAGGCCGCAGGCTCCAGCCTTTCCCGGGTGGTTCAAACCACCTGCTTCCTTTCGGACATGGAGGACTTCCCCCTTTTTAACGAGGTCTACGCCCGCTATTTCTCGCCCCCCTACCCGGCCCGGGCCACGGTGGCGGTGAAGGCCTTGCCCAGAGGGGTCCGGGTGGAGGTGGCCTGCATCGCCCTGGCGGATTAGGGCACGAGGGCAAAAGAGCGTAAAATATCGGCATGACAGTCCAGGAAAGCCAAGCGGAAGAACTTCTCCACCGCTTTCGCCAAGGGGATGTGCGGGCCCTGGCCCGGGCCCTCACCCTGGTGGAATCGGGACACCCTGTGGGGCAGGAGCTCCTTAAGCGCCTGCGGGGACAGGCCCGGGCCAAGGTGGTGGGCATCACGGGAAGCCCGGGAGCCGGCAAGAGCACCCTCACCGACCGCTTGATCCTGGAGGCCAGGAAGCGGGGGGAGCGGGTAGGGGTCTTGGCGGTGGACCCCTCCAGCCCCTTCACCGGAGGGGCCATCCTGGGAGACCGGATCCGCATGATGCGCCACCACCAGGACCCGGGGGTCTACATCCGCTCCCTGGCCTCGAGGGGAGCCCTGGGGGGCCTGGCGGGGGCCACGGTGGCCGCCTTGGCCCTTCTGGAGGCCTTCGGCTTTGACCGCATCTTCGTGGAAACCGTGGGGGTGGGGCAAAGCGAGGTGGACATCGCCCGGGTGGCGGACACCACCCTTCTCGTCCTCACCCCAGCGGCGGGGGATGCGGTGCAGGCCTTCAAGGCCGGGGTCATGGAGATCGCCGACCTCTTCGCCGTGAACAAGTTTGACCTACCCGGCGGGGAGAGGATCATCCAGGAGTTGAAAAGCGCCCTGGAGCTGGCCCCTCCCCGGCCCGGGGGATGGCACCCTCCCATCTACCCCACGGTGGCGGCCACCGGGGAAGGGGTGGAAGCTCTCTTTGAGGGGCTGGAGGCCCATTACCAGCACCTCGTGGCCCACGGGCTCCTCGAGGCCCACCGCCTGGAACGGGCCCGTTTTGAGGTGGAAAGCGTCATCCAGGAGTGGGGGCGGAAGCGGACCCAAGGCGCAGGCGACCTGGTAGCCCGGGTGGCCCGGGGGGAGCTTTCCCCGGAGGAAGCCGCCTTGGCCCTTCTGGACCCCAAGGCCCACCCCTAGGCCCCAGGCTCCGGGGAGGAATCCTGCCGGGAGGGACGCCAGCGGGCCAGGGCCTTTAAGAGCATCTCCCGCTCGTTGGGGTAGGAAAGGCGCTCCAGGGCCTCCGAGGCAGGCAGGAAAAAGGCCTCCTCCACCTCGGTGGGCTGGGGCCTGGGTTCGCCCCCGCGATAGGCCATGAGAAAGTAGTACACCTCCTTGCTCACCGTGACCGGTTCTCCTCCGTTCCGCACGGTGAAGTAGTAGCGCACCTTGCCCAAGGGGGAAACCACCGCTGCCTCCACCCCGGTTTCCTCCCGCACCTCCCGCACCGCCGTCTCCGGGTAACGCTCCCCAGGCTCCACCTGCCCCTTGGGAAGGGTCACCACCCGTCCTTCCTTCAGGGACACCACCAATACCTCGGGAACCCTTCCCCGAAGGACCACACCCCCGGCGGACACCACCCGCTTTCTGGCCACCCGGACCTGACGCTTCCTCCGCACGCTGTTCCGCCTCCTGGCAACAAAAAAGGGCGCCCGAAGGCGCCCCCAAAGGACCTCAAAAAGGGGAGAGCAGGGGCATCATGCTCCTTAGAAAGGAGGTGATCCAGCCGCACCTTCCGGTACAGCTACCTTGTTACGACTTCGCCCCAGTCACGAGCCCTACCCTCGGCGCCTGCCCTAAGGCTCCCGGCGACTTCGGGTAGAACCCGCTCCCATGGCGTGACGGGCGGTGTGTACAAGGCCCGGGAACGTATTCACCGCGGCATGGCTGATCCGCGATTACTAGCGATTCCGGCTTCATGGGGTCGGGTTGCAGACCCCAATCCGAACTACGCCCACCTTTTTGCGATTCGCTCCCCATCACTGGGTCGCTTCGCTCTGTAGTGGGCATTGTAGCACGTGTGTCGCCCAGGCCGTAAGGGCCATGATGACCAGACGTCGTCCCCGCCTTCCTCCTGCTTTCGCAGGCAGTCCCCTTAGAGTGCCCGGCCCAACCCGCTGGCAACTAAGGGCAGGGGTTGCGCTCGTTGCGGGACTTAACCCAACATCTCACGACACGAGCTGACGACGGCCATGCAGCACCTGTGCTGGGGCTCCCTCA
>NZ_ATNI01000127.1:0-3868 GCF_000511705.1 Thermus sp. NMX2.A1 | reverse complement strand
TAACCCAAAGACCCCCTTTGGGTCTTAGGGTAACCCCTGCCTGCACCTGGGGCTCAGGAAGGGGAGGGAGCCGGAAGCGTTGAAAGAAGGCCCTGAGGGCTACTATGCCCTCCAGGAGAGCAAGGTTCCGTCCTAAACAAGTACGCTTTCCCATGCCGAAAGGAAAATAGCGGCCGTTGGGCAGGCTTTTGGCTTCCAGGAAGCGCTCGGGCCGGAAGATTTCCCCCTCGGGAAAGTAAAGGCGGTGGGTTACGTAGGGACATAGCACCACCGTGCTTCCTTTGGGGATTGTCTCATTTCCCAAGTCCAGAGCAGTTTCCGCCTTGCGGGTTATAATCCAGGCTGGGGGGTAAAGCCGCAGAGCTTCCTGGAAGGCCATCAAGGCATGGGTTTCGCTTTGGGCTATCTTTTGTTGCCATGCGGGTTCTCTGGATAGCAGGTAAAGGCTCCAAGTAAGAGCGCTGGCTGTGGTTTCATGTCCTGCTACCAAAAGGGTGATAGCCTCTGCCAAGGCTCTTTCTCTGGATAGGATGTGGAAAGGTGGCTCATAGATAAGTTCCGCGGCTTCCTGCAAAAGAACCCGACGACTTCTTTGGAAGCGCCTCTCTGCCAAAGGGTTGAGGCGGGAAAGGGGGTTTCGCATGCGCTCAACGATGTGTTCCAAAGCGGAAAGGGTTGAGGTGGCGATTCTCTCTGGAAGGAGCCTTCCCCAGAGGATCCGGCCTAGAAAGCGTAGAGAAAGGGCCAGCATCTCGTGATCTAACTCCCGTTTTTCCCCTACGCGCCAGGAGGTGAAGAAGGCTTCTGCCTCCTCCTCGAGGGCTTCCCCATAAGCGGCCACACTTTTGGGGAGGAAAGGATCCTTGAGAGCCTTGCGTACCCTTTGGTATTCCTCTCCCCAGTCGGTGAGAAGGCCTTTTCCCGTGAGGCGGGAAAGTTCGCGGTACTGGAATGTAGCCTTGTTGTCGGTACCATGGAGGATTCTTTCCACCCCTTCTGGATCAAAGATCAGGAACAGGGGTGTCCTTGGCAGAGGAAGAGCATAACGGGGGTGCTTCCGGCCCCAATCAAGAAGGGTACCTAAAGGGTCCTCTCTAAGGCGCTTTAGCTCGCCCAGGTTTTTCCTTAAATCCAAGGTGATGGCCATAGGGAGTGGTGATCCGTGCTGGGTCTGAGGTCTAAGGGCGGAGGGCTTTGCCAGTGAAACAGGGGCAGGATCAAGGGTGGGCATGGGTCGCTAGGCCAAACATAGGCTTCCCCCAAGGTTTTTGCAGAACGAGCTTTTCTTACCACAGCACTATGGTAGCATGTACAGAAGATTCCTTTCCTGTGGGCCAGGCTACCTTTTTAGGTTTCTTACCAAAGAAAGGTAGTTCCTACGAGATACCTCTAAGTCTATAATGGGATTTTTGGGTTCATAACTCGCATATTCTGGAGCAAAGCGCTTTAGCCAGCTTGCCTGGGGGTCATAGCGCTTTCCCTGTTCTACAAGGTTAAAGACCCGGAAGTAGGGAGCAGCATCCACGCCTAGGCCTCCTGCCCACTGCCACCCTTGGAGGTTTTGCGGGGTATCCCCGTCCAACAGGAGCTCCTTAAAAGCTTTTTCTGCTCGTTTCCATGGGAGAAGAAGGTACTTTACGGCGAATTGGGCCACGCACATCCGTGCCCGGTTGGAGAGAAAACCTGTAGCCCATAGCTCGCGCATAGCAGCGTCCACCAGGGGTATACCGGTCTTGCCCTGGAGCCATGATTGGAATAGTTCCTCATCTTCTCGCCAAGGAAAGTGGGCAAACTTGGGGTCCAGGGGTGTGTCCTGCATCTGGGGAAAATGGTAGAGGAGGTGGTAGGAGAAGTCCCGCCAAAGAAGCTCGGAAACCCACTTCTTTGCCCCTTCCCCACCGCGTTGAAGGGCTTCCCATGCGGCTTGCCGTGGGGAGAGAACCCCCAAGGAGAAGTAGGGTGAGAGCCTCGAGCCCCCTTCGCCATCCAGCCGGTTCCGCTCCAGGTGGTATACATCCAGGCCTTTTTCTAGGAAACGGCGAAGTTTTCTCCAGGCAGCTTCCTCGCCGGGCTCGGGCAAGAGAAGCCCGGGGTTTTCCTCTGGGATTTCGCCTTCCTCCCAAGCCCCAGCCCCAGGTAGGGAGTCGGGAGCCGGCTGAGGGGGGTCTACTCCCGAGAATTGGCGGCTAAAAATGGTGTAAACCCGGTAGGGTCTAGGAAGGTCGGGGGGAATCAGGTGGGGAGCAGGAAGGAAGTGAATGGGAACGGAAAGAGCCTCTCGTACACGGGCATCCCGATACCGTCCGTAGGGGGTATAGGTCTTTAAGGCATACACCCCCTTGGCCCGTAGTCTACGGGCGGCTTCCGGGACTGCTTCCCAGGGATAACCCTGTATTACAAATAGGCTTCCGCCCCGCTCACGGTACGCTTTCCGCAGAGCGCGGACATTTTCTAAAAACCAAGCCCGGCGTCGGGGCGAGGTTGTTAGGTTGTTGGGGTCTAGGACTACCAAGCCCACCACAGGTCCCTGGGATAGGGCCTCGAGGAGGGCGGGATGGTCGGCAAGCCGCAGATCTCCTCGGTGCCAAACCAGGTACATACGGTGAGAATAGCCTTTGCATTATCGGATTTGTGTAGCCAGGAATGATATCTGGGAAATCCTCAGGGCCTGGGGTAGGAGTTGAAGCCGCTCCCAAGGCTTCAGGTGGGCCCTTCGATGGAGGTTGTCATAGCCAGAGAGTCGTAATTTGTCCAAGATAGCCTGGTATTGCAAGGCGGCAAAGGCAATGGCTCCTCTGCCCACCCGTAGTCCGGAAAGGCCTTTGAGCCCCTCCTGGTAGAGGAGGCGGGCCCGACTTTCCAGATGGGCCATAAGGTTCCGGTACTCTGGGGTAATCCGCCCTTGCTTCAGATGCTCGAGGGATACGCCAAAGTGCTTTAAGAGTTCTGCCGGGAGGTAGACCCGGTCTCGTTCGAGGTCTTCCCCCACGTCCCGCAGAATATTGGTGAGCTGCATGGCCTGGCCCAAGAGGATGGCTTTTCCCTCCACCTCCTTGCTGCCACCCACAATGGGGGTCACCATCCTACCCACCGTGCCCCCCACCTGGTAGCAATAGCGAAGGAGTTCCTTCTCCGTCTCCAGGTGCACGGGCCCCAGGTCTAGGCGAAAGCCTTGCCACATGTGGCGAAAGGCCTCCTGAGGGATGGGCCAGCGGGTTAAGGCCCAGGCTAGTCCCCTTTCCCACTCCGTCTGAGGCTTTCCCCTAAAGGCCCGTTCTATACCCTGCCACCAGGCTTTTAGGGCTTCCTCCCCCGCCCCCAATCCGTCCACGGCATCGTCCCCTAAGCGGCAGGCAGCGTAGACAGCCCAAACCCCCTTGCGCTCTTCTTTGGGAAAGAGGAAGCTCCCCCAATAGAAGGTGGTGGAGTAGCGGCGTAGGATGTGGGCTATTAACCTCCAGTTAGGTTCCATGATGTTTCTAGCTTCTTTCCAAGTGTGGCAAAAGACCTTTGTCCCGGCTACACTTTATAGCTAGACGTAAACTTGACAAAACATAGACAGTATGGCATGCAGACTTGACCTATATGCGGCTCCTGGAGTAAAGAGGGGGCATGACCCTGCGCGAAGCCCTGTCCCAGATCCCCGACCCCCGGGCCCGCAACCGGCAGTACCCCCTTTGGGGCCTCCTGGCCCTCATCCTGGTGGCTTTTCTTTCCCGCGTGGACTCCCTGAGGGGCGTGGAACGCTTCGCCCGCGCCAACCCCCACCTCTTGCCCCACCTCGGCCTGCGCAAGGCCCCAGGCCACACCGCCATCACCCTTCTCCTTCACCGCCTGGATCCTGAAAAGCTCCAAGCGGCCCTCCTTC
>NZ_ATNI01000126.1:0-19278 GCF_000511705.1 Thermus sp. NMX2.A1 | reverse complement strand
AAGAGACTGTCGTAAAAGTCCGCTATACTTGAAGGGTGGCTTCTACACGGAGATCTTACCCCAGCGACCTGTTGGACGCGGAGTGGGCCATCCTGGAGCCGTTGATCCCCGCCCCCAAGCCCGGTGGCCGACCCGCAAAGGTGCCGAGGAGGGAGATCGTCAGCGCCATACTTTACGTCCTGGAAAACGGCATCAAGTGGCGGGCCATGCCTCACGACTTGCCCCACTGGTCCACGGTCTACCACTACTTCCGCAAGTGGCAGGAAGGGGTTTGGGAGAAGGTAGCTCAGGTTCTGGTCCGTCGTGGCCGGGAGCGGGGAGGACGGTATGCCTCCCCGAGTGCCCTGGTTATGGACAGCCGGTCGGTGGTCACGGGCGTAGCCCGTACCTTGTAGACGAGTGAAAAGGGGGGCCCCGGGGACACGACGGGGCGAAGAAGGTCAAAGGGAGGAAGCGGCAGATCCTGACGGACACGGGGGGTCGTCTTTTGAAGGCCTTTGTCCACCCGGCCAATGAGCACGACAAGTGGGGTGGGCAGGCGTTGCTTTTGGGGATGGACCGCTCCTTGTGGCCCCGGGTAGGCAAGCTCTTTGTGGACTGGGGCTACCGGGGTTTGCGGGAGGTGGCTAGGGGGCTGGGACTGGAGCTGGAGGTGGTGGCCCGTCCTTACGCGGGGGTGCGGGGGGTCTGGGTGCGGGAGGGGGAGGGAGGTGCCGGAGATCCCGCGGGAGGGTGGGTTCAAGCCCCTGCCCAAGCGGTGGGTGGTGGAGCGGACCTTTGCCTGGATGGGGCGAAACCGACGGCTGGGGAAAGATTACGAGTACCACCCTGAGGTAACGGAAGCCTGGCTGTATTTAGGCATGATACGCTTGCTGGTGAAGCGGCTGGCCAGGGCCGCATAAGCTGGAGGAGGAGACTTTTACAACGGTTTCTAACTACATCAACCCCACGCGTTGGATTTCTCGTCCGCAGGAGGTGGTTGGGGCTGGGTAAAAGATCCCTTTGGCGCCTGCTGCTCCCTGCGCTGCGGCACATCTTCCGCGCAAGCCCCAGGGAGAGCGCCCTTTTGCTTGGGCTCCTGGTCCTGGGAGGGCTCGTGCCGCTCGTGCCAGTGGCGGTGCTGGGCCTCACCCGTGCCTTGGTGGACCAGCTGGCGACCACACTGGGGGGTAGTCCCTTTACCCCAACCCTGCTTTGGCCGCTGGTGGGGTTAGCGCTGGCTTTTGGCCTGGACTTCCTCCTCACCCCTTGGGTGGTCTACCTGCAAGGTTCGGTGAACGAAAAGCTCACCGCTCGGGTTCACCTGCTCCTCATGGAGAAGGTGGCCGGCACGCCGGACCTGACCCCCTTTGAGGATCCCCGCTTTCACGATGAGCTTCAGGTGCTACGCGACCAGGCCCCTTACCAGCCCCTCAACCTGCTGGTTTTCCTGGGCAACGCTTTCCGGGAGGTCCTCGCCGCTCTCGGGGTTCTTCTCCTGCTATTTGGGCTGGCACCTTTCTTCCCCTTACTCCTGCTTTTGGCCACCCTGCCCCAAGCCTGGCTCACCTTTCGGCTCCAGAAGGGGGTGTGGGAGGCCCTACTCTTCGGGGCCCCCGAGGCCCGGCGAATGCGCTATTTCGCCGAGGTGCTCTTGAGCCCCGAGACTGCCAAAGAGGTGCGGTTATTCGGTCTTTTGCCCTTCTTCCGCAGACGTTACCTCGAGGTTTTCCATAGCCTTTACCAAAGCCTGCGCCGTGCTCGAGGCCGCCAGGCCCTAGGGACCAGCTTGCTGGTGCTACTGAGCGCCCTTTTCACGGCTCTTGCCCTCTTCTTAGGGCTGCGCCAGACCCTCTTGGGAGGGAGCCTGGGCAGTCTGGTGCTCCTCTTGCAGTCGGTGGGAAGCCTCCAGCAAAACCTCTACGCCCTAGTCCAGGACGGGGGCATGCTGTACGAAAGCCTGTTGTACTTTGAAAAGCTGGAAAGCTTCCTAGCCAGGCCCGCTTCCATGGCGGAGACTGGCCCGGGCAGGAAGGTCCAGGGTTTTGAGGAGATCCGGTTTGAAGGGGTGGGGTTCTGCTACCCCAACGGAAAGCGGGCGCTTGCGGGAGTCTCCTTTGCCCTCCGACGGGGGGAGCGCCTGGCTTTGGTGGGGGAAAACGGGGCGGGCAAGACCACCTTGGTAAAGCTCCTCCTCCGCTTCTACGACCCCACGGAGGGCCGCATCCTGGTGGACGGGATTGACCTCCGGGAAATAGACCTGAAGGCCTGGCGCGCCCTCATCACCGCAGTCTTCCAGGACTTTGGCCGCTACGCCCTAACCCTCGAGGAAAACGTCGCCCTTTCCGACCCGGACGTGAAGCCCGACCCTAACCGTGTCGCAGAGGCCTTACGCTTAGGCGGGGCCTGGGAGCTCCTCCAGCGGCTTGGCCCCCAGGCCCTCCTGTCCAAGGCCTTTGGCGGCACAGAGCTTTCCCTGGGGGAGTGGCAACGAGTCGCCCTCTCGCGGGCCTTCTTCCGCAAGGCCAAGCTTTTGGTCTTGGACGAGCCTACGGCCTCGCTGGATCCCAAAGAGGAGGCCCACCTCTACAGGCGCTTCGCCGAGATGGCCGGGGGTAAGACGGTCATCCTCATCACCCACCGCCTGGGTTCGGTACGCATGGCGGACCGGATCCTCGTCCTCCAGGAAGGCCGGTTGGTGGAGGAAGGGACCCATGAGGAGTTGTTGCGGAGGAAGGGCGCCTACGCCGAGCTTTGGCGGCTCCAGGCCCAACTTTACGAAACCTGAGGGGATCTTGACCGGGGTGAGGCTTCCCCTTCCCCCTGGGCGCGGTCCCCTTCCTGGGCAAGGCGTAAACTCAAAGGCATGGACAAGCTGGAAGCCCTAAAGCGCCTCTTCCCCGGACAGGTGGACCTCTCGGAAAGCGAGCGCCTGCGCCACGGGAAGGACGAGGGCTACCCCGAGGCGAGGCCCGTTCTGGCCGTGGTCTACCCCGAGGGGGTAGAGGACGTGCAGAAGGCCCTCCAGTGGGCCCGGGCGTGGGGCGTGGCCGTGATCCCCTTCGGGGCGGGGACGAGCCTCGAGGGCCACCTCTACCCCGTCAGGGAGGCCATCAGCCTGGACCTGAGCCGGATGAACCGGGTCCTGGAGGTGAGGCCCCAGGACTTCCTTTGCGTGGTGGAGCCCGGCCTCACCCGCAAGGCCCTAAACGAGGCCCTGAAGGGCACGGGCCTCTTCTTCCCCGTGGACCCCGGGGCGGACGCCTCTTTAGGGGGCATGGCCGCCACCAACGCCAGCGGCACCACCACGGTGCGCTACGGAGGGATGCGGCAGAATGTCCTGGCCCTGCAAGTGGTCTTGGCCAACGGGGAGGTCCTGGAGCTCGGCCGGGGGGTACGCAAAACCAGCGCCGGTTATGACCTGAAAGACCTCTTCATCGGCTCGGAGGGCACCTTGGGGATCATCACCCGCCTCACCTTAAGGCTCCACCCCTTGCCCGAGCACATCCACACCCTGAGGGTCTTCTTCCCCCGGGTGGAAGAGGCCGCGGAGGCCAGCTACAAGGTAATGGCCAGCGGGCTTCCCGTGGCCCGGCTGGAGCTACTGGATGAACTAGCCCTAAGGGCCCTAAACCGCTACCTTCAGGCGGGCTTCCCGGAGCGCCCGGCCCTCTTTCTGGAGTTCCACTCCTCCACCCGGGAGGCCCTGGAGGCGGAAAGCGCCCTGGCCCTGGAGATCATGCGGGAGGCAGGGGCCTTGAAGGTGGAGGCCGCCAAGACCGAAGAGGAGCGCAGGCGCCAGTGGGAAGCCCGCCACCAGGCCTACTGGGCCCTGGTGCACCTCTTCCCCGGCCATCGCTTCGTGATCACCGACGTGGCCGTCCCCCTTTCCCGTCTACCGGAGATGGTGCGCTACGCCCAAGGGCTTCTTGAGGAAATGGGCCTTACCGGAAACATCCTGGGCCACGTGGGGGATGGGAACTTCCACACCCTGGTCCCCATCCTGCCCCAGGACTACCCCAAGGCGGAGGCCTACGCCGCGGCCCTGGTGCGAAAAGCCTTGGAGTTGGGAGGCACCTGCACCGCTGAGCACGGGGTAGGCCTGAGGAAGAAGAAGTATCTACCCTTAGAACACGGGGCTGCTCTGGAATTGATGCGAAAACTAAAGGACCTCCTTGACCCCGAGGGGTTCCTGAACCCGGGCAAGGTGCTTGACACACCCCCTTCTTCCCGCTATAGTTAAGGATGGCGACGCGGGGTGGAGCAGCCTGGTAGCTCGTCGGGCTCATAACCCGAAGGTCGCGGGTTCAAATCCCGCCCCCGCAACCAAACCAAACCCCGGGCACACGGGTGCCCGGGGTTTTCCCTTACCCTTAAGGCATGGACTGGGAAACCCGGCAAAACCCCGAGCGCCTGGTCAAAACCTTCCGCTTTGCCAACTTCCAGGAGGCGATGGTCTTCGCCAACAGGGTGGCCGAGTTGGCCGAGGCCAAGGGCCACCACCCCCGCCTCACCGTGGAGTGGGGACGGGTCACGGTGGAGTGGTGGACCCATAGCGCCGGTGGCATCACCGAGAAAGACCGGGAGATGGCCCGCCTCACTGACCTTCTCCTGGGGTAGCCTGGGAAAGGTATGGAGGCACGCACCTTAGAGCTCGTCTTCCCCGAGCACACCAATCCCCTGGGGGCTGCCTTTGGCGGCTTCGTGCTGGGCCTTATGGACAAGGTGGGTTCCTACGCCGCCGCCCGCAGGGCAAGAAAGCCCGTGGTAACCGTGGCGGTGAGCAGCGTGGAGTTCAAGGTACCCATCCGTACCGGGGACCTCCTGGAGGTGGTGGCCAAGGTGGTACGGGTGGGGCGCACCTCCTTGACCGTGGAGGTGGAGGTCTATAAGGAGCACTTCGGCCAGGAAGATGGCCGCGTGCTGGCCACCAAGGGGGAACTCACCTACGTGGCGGTGAACGAGAAGGGCCAGCCCGTGCCCGTGGACTAGACCCCATGCCCGAGCTACCGGAGGTGGAAACCACGAGGAGGAAGCTTCTTCCCCTCTTTGTGGGCAAGAGGCTTCTCCAACTGGAACACCGGGATCCCAGGCGCTACCGCCACACGGAACGGGCGGAAGGCCAAAGGGTAGAGGGAATCCGGCGCCGGGGGAAGTTCCTCCTCTTCGCCCTCACGGAAGGGTGGGAGATGGTGGTCCACCTGGGGATGACGGGGGGCTTTCGCCTGGAAAGGAGCCCCCACACCCGGGTGGCCTTCCAGCTGGAGGACCGTGAGATCTTCTTCCACGACCCCCGGCGCTTTGGCCGCATCTGGGTGGTGAGGAAGGGGGATTACCAGAAGATCCCCCTTCTCCTTCAACTGGGCCCGGAGCCTCTTTCGGAAGATTTCCGGTTCCACGACTTCTGGCTGGGGCTAAAGGGAAGCCAGAAGCCCCTCAAGGCCCTCCTTCTGGAACAGCGTCTGGCCGCCGGGGTGGGGAACATCTACGCCGATGAGGCCCTTTTTAGGGCCCGCCTTTCCCCTTTCCGCCGAGGGCGGGAGCTTACGGAGGCAGAAGCCCAAAGGCTTTTCCTGGCCCTTAAGGAGGTGCTGGCCGAGGCCGTGGCCTTAGGAGGAAGCACCCTTTCCGACCGCACCTACCAGCAGCCCGATGGCCTACCGGGAAGCTTCCAGATGCGCCACGCCGTCTACGGCCGCACAGGGCTTCCCTGCCCGGTTTGCGGCACACCCATCGCCAAAAGAGTGGTGGCGGGAAGAGGCACCCACTTCTGCCCCCAGTGCCAGGGATTCTAGCCCAGCCGCCCTCTTCCCCGGTCCAGGAGATAGAAGGCAAGCCCCGAGAGAAGGGCCAGAAGGGCGGCTATGGCCAAGGCCTCCCGGAAGGGAGCCTCCCCGGGTCGGCCCAGGCGCTCATAGATGGCCAGGGTCAGGGTGGTCCACTCGGGCCGCCAAAGCACCAGGGTGGCTCCAAACTCCCCCAAAATGGCCGCCAAGGCCAGGGCCAGCCCGGATTGCAAGGCGGGAAAGACCAGGGGGATCTCCACCCGCAAAAACGCCCGAAGGGGCGTGGCCCCCAGGACCCGGGCCGCCTCGAGGAGGCTTGGGGAAAGGCTTCTTAAGGCAGGCAGGAGGGCCCGGGCAAGGAGGGGGTAGGCCAGGAGGGCATAGGCGACAAGCAAAAGGAGCAAGGAGCCCCGGAGGTTCGGGTAAGCCAAAAGGTAGCCGAGGCCCACGGCCACCGGGCTCAGCATGAGGGGGAAAAGCCCCAAGAGGTCCATGAGGGGGCTCCGGCGGGCTGCTGCGGCATAAGCCACTCCCAAAGGAAGCGCCAGGGCCAGGGCCAAGAGGGTGAAGCGGAGGCTATTCCCCAACGCCACGGAAAGGGGAGTGAAGTCCTCCGAGGCCCAGGCGGCGGCCAAGGCCCCTAGGTCCAGGCGCAGAAAAAGCCCCCACAAGGGGGCAAAAAGGAGGAGAAAAAGGACGCCTAGGCCCAGGGTATAGGCCCAAGGAGGAGGGGGAAGAAGCCCTCCGGGGGACAGGGGGTAAGGCCGGAGGCGCAGGTAGAGGGCCACGGCGAGGCCCAGGGTGAGGATCTCCAAAAGCATGAGGGCGCTGGCCTCGGGGAAGGCCAGGCGGTAGGCCAAAAGGGTGTAGACCTCCACCTCGAGGGTGGCGTACCGGGGCCCCCCCAGGAGGAGAGGAACCCCGAAGGCGGAAAAGGCGTAGATGAACACCAAAAGCCCCGCAGAACCCAAGGCGGGGAGGAGGAGGGGAAGCCCTACCCTTAGAAAAGCCCTGGGGCTCGAGGCCCCCAGGACCCGGGCCGCCTGCAAGGGGCCCTCCAGGTTCAAGGCCACCGGCAGGAGGACCCTGAGGGCAAGGCCCAGGTTGTAGAACACAGCCGCCAGGAAGAGGAGGGTTTTGGTGCCGTAAAGGTCCACCCCCAAAAGTCCCCTGGGGCCCAGGAGGGCTAAAAACCCCAGGGCCACTACCGGGGTGGGCAGGACAAAGGGCAAGGTGGAAAGAGCCAGGAAAACCCCCCTAAGGGGAAAGCGACGGCGGAAGAGGAAGGCCAGGGGCAGGGCCAGGGACAAGGTGAAGAGGGCGGAAAGAAGCCCATACTCCAGGCTCCAGAGGTAGCGCTCCCAGTAGTAGGGGTTCGCCAGGGCCCGGGCAAACCCCTCCCCTACCCCCAGGGCCAGGATGCGGAAAAGGGGGTAAAAGAGGGCTAAGCCCAGGAAGAGGAGGACGAAAAAGCCTCCGTAGGCCATCCTCCTAAGCCTAACCCCCAAGCCGCCCGGCACCTTCCCAGCCTGAGGGAGGCGCTACCGCCTGCCCTGGCGCACCGACTCGGGGCTTTGCCCCTGCAGGACCACCTTGGTCCACTCCTCGATCCAGCGCTCCCGGTTTTGGGCCATGGCCCTGGGGTCCATACGCACACTCCCAAGGGGCTCAGGCGCGAAGCGGAAGACCTCGGGGAGCCTGGCATCCCGGCGGGCCGGGTACATCCACATCTCCGTGGGAAGGTTCTCCTGGACCGGCTTGGAAAGGAGCCAGTCCACCACCTTCCTGGCCCCCTCCAGGTTCTTGGTCCCCTTCAGGATCCCCACGAACTCCACCTGGAAGAAGGCCAGCTCGGGGAAGAGGTTCCCCGTGGGCGGCTCTTGGTACTTCCCCTCGGAATAGTAGACCTCGGCGGCGGGGCTGGTGGTGTAGGAGACCACCAGGGGCCTATCCCCCTTGTAAAGGGTGAAGTGGGTGTAGTAGGCCTCGCTCCAGCCCTTGGCCACCCGCACCCCTCCATCCCTGAGCTTGGCCCAGAAGTCCAGGTAGCCATCCTCGCCGAAGCGGGCCACCGTGGCCATGAGAAAGGCCAGGCCCGGGGAGCTGGTGGCGGGGTTTTGCACCACCAGAAGCCTGGCGAACTCAGGCCGGGTTAGGTCCTGGGGAGTTTTGGGCAAGGGACGGTCCTTGAAGTAAGCCCGGTCGTAGTTCAGGCTCACCCAACCGTAGTCCACGGGAAGGGCGCGGAAGGTAGGGTCCAGAAGCAAGGTGGCCTTCAAGTTTTGGATCTCGGGGCTACGATAGGGCAGGAGGATGTCCGCCTCGAGGGCCCGGGAGAGGAAGGTGTTGTCAAAGCCGTAAATCACGTCGGCGATGGGGGCTCCCTTGGTGAGGATGGCCCGGTTTAGGGTCTCCCCGGCATCCCCCCCTTTAAGGAAGCGAAGCTTCAGGCCGGTTTCCCGCTCAAACCGGGCGATGAGCCCCTTATCCAGGGAAAAGCTGCTGTGGGTGAGGACGGTGATCTCCTGGGCGAAGCCGAAGGCCAGAAGGACCAGCAGGGCAAAGATCCTCAACATAAAACCCCTCCTTGTCACCGGGAGGGGCCTTGGTCACCTTCCCTACGCCGGCATTACCCGGATCAGGTTCCAAGGGTATCCTCTCAGCCCCGCAAGGTGGGGCACCCCCGGTGACGGGTCTATTCTACTCCCCTACCCTAGGCCTAGGAGGAGGTGCAAAGAGGCCAGGATCCCACCCTGCTCGGAAAGGGCCCGCTGGCGAGCCCTAAGGGCCCTCTCCGAAACTCCTGGGGGCGAGGTGCATGGGACCAGGCCTTCCGGGGGTGTAGGGTCTGTGCGGACCCTGGGCCAGAACCCAGAAGACTCATCGCAGGTTGGGGAACTTGGCCTTGTTGAAGGTGTACCGCTCCACACCCCTTCCCCGGGAAACGAGGACGTCAAAGGACTCCGCGCGGGTGATGGCCGCCTTCAGGTTTCCGGGAAGCCAGTTGTAGTTCGTGGAAAGGATGAAGTATCCATCATAAACCCATGGCCCATAATTCGTATTAGGAATGCTAAGGAGACCTCGTTCCCACCTACTCAATGTGGCTGGTAGGCGCGCCAGCTCCTTGCCCTGAGCATCGTAAAAGACCATCGAAATGCCGTCAAAGCGTTTTGCAGGATCGCTGTAAGAGTCCAGGCGAGAATCGGTGACATAGAGCAGCACATCCTCCAAAGGCAAGACTTCGGGCTTGGCGCGGGTTTCCCTGGCGTACGATTTGCACACGTTGTAAGTGCTTCCCCAAGAGCTCTGGAAAGAGATGTTCCCGCTGGCACCTACCACCTCGGCTACACCTGGATTGGGCTCCTGGGAGCCGGCCAGTCCAGCGGCATAGCCCGCATCGCAAGCCTCCTTCCGAGCCTTCTCATCTGGGGCGAACAAGGGGTACACCCATCCCGCGGTTACGGGTTGAGGTTGCTCCGAGCTCGAAGGGGCGGAGGAGGCCCCCGTCTCACCTCCGGCCGAAGCGGGGCCACCTGCGGTCATGGTTGGGGCGCAGGCCGCTAAGGCTAAAAGAACGCCGGAAACCAGGTAAGGCTTGAAAGCCGTGATTGCAAAAAAGCCCTTTTGGGTTCCCATAACGGGTTTCAGGATAGCAAACGAGCCGTGGGGTTGCAAGTGCCCGAGGGTCCAGGTGGCCTTGAGCGATTCTTAATCTACCTGAGATTGCGGTATAGCGGTCAAGCCCATACCTCCCTCAGGACCCTCAAAGCCTCTTGAAAGTGGAAGGCGAAGGCCTCGGGCTGGTCCCACCAGGGGAAGTGCCCCGCCCCTGGGATTACATGGATGGGGGCCCGGAGGCGTTCCGCCACCTCCTCGGCATAGGGGTAGCTGGTGCCGTCCTTCTCCCCCACCACCAGGGCCACTGGCTTGCGGCTTGGGGAGAGGTAGGGAGTGTAGTCCAGCCGCCAGAGGCCGTTTTTCCAAAAGGCCAAGGCCGGGGTATCCGGCCCCAGGATGCCCGAGCCCTCCGCCACCCACTCGTACTCCAGTCGGCCATGGGGGGTGGGGAACATGAGGCGGTCGAAGAGGAGCTTGGGCTCCGCCTTCTCCAAGGCCGCCCTCAGGTTCGCCTCGGGGTCGGCCAAAGGTTCAAGCCCCGCCGCCTCCACAAGCCTTGCGGAAAGCCAGGGGAAGCTCACCCAGGGGGAAAGGAGCACCGCCCCCAGGACCTCCGGGTAGCGGCGGAGGAGCTCCAGGGCCACCAGGGCTCCGAAGCCGTGGGCCAGAAGATGAAACTGCTCCAGCCCCAGGGCCTCGGCCAGGGCCACGGTATCCTCCACCAGGGCATCTATGGTGAAAAGCCTGGGGTCCTGGGGAAGCTCCAGGCTCCGGCCGGAACCCCGCTGGTCGAAGTAGATGACCCTGAACCCTTCCAGGTAGTCCTGAAGCCCTTCCCTGAGGGCGTAGGCGTTCCCCCCAGGCCCCCCGTGGAGGACCAGGAGGGCCGGGGCATGCTCGTCCCCCACGTCCTCCACGTAAAGCTCCGCCTCCCCTACGGGGATGTAGCCGATTTCTTCCCGCATCCCCTATAGACTACCCCATCCTCCAGGGCAAAGGCCCAAACCTTAACCCCGGGCAGGGCCCTGGCCTTGGCCATGGCTTCCTCCCCGGCGCCAAACACCTCCAAAAGCCAAATCCCTTCCCCCGCAAGAAGCCAGTAGGGATGGGGAAGCTCCCGGGCCAAGCCCAAAAGGGCCTCCTTTTCCTTGCCCTCCACAAAGAGTACCCTCATCCCTTCCCCCAAAGGCGGTGGTAGAAGAGGATCTCCGCGCTTTCCTCCAAGGCGGTGAGGAGGCTATAGGCCTCCAGAAGGGCGTCCTCCGGCTTCTCCTTAAGCCCTATGGCAAAGGCCCCGTGGCCCCTTAACAGGCAGGCTCGGTGCTCCTTAAGGCCCCCCGCCACGGCCAAAGCGGCCTCCAGGGTGGCGCTTGTGGTCTTGGGGGCAAGCACGGGAACCTCCTTCAGGTAGTACTGGCCCTCGAGGTCCAGGGGAACAATCCGGTCCAGGTGCAAGGAAAGAGCCACCGCCACCCGGGGATGGGCATGGACGATGGCCCGGGCCGGGGTCGCCCGGTACACCTCCCGGTGGATCACGCTCTCCACGCTGGCCCCTTCCGGGAAAGGGCCCTCGAGGGGCACCTCCACCAGGTCCTCGGGGGTCAGGCGGGCCTTCTGCACCCCGCTTTTGGTAATGAGAAAGCCCTCCTTGGTGCGCACGGAAAAGTTGCCCGCGGTGGCGGAGATGAGCCTCTGGTGGAAAAGATCCTCCCCCACCTGGCGAAAGGCCGAATAAAGCTTAGCCAGCATGGCATTAAGCCTGCTTGCCCGGCTGTTCCCGGCGAACCGGACGGCGCACCGCCGGCTCCTTGGCCTCCACCGCCTCCTTCCTGGCTTCCTCGATGGCCTTGAGGGTCTTCTTGTCCACCACCTGGGTAAAGCGCACGAAGTCGTTTCCGGTCCCCGCAGGGATCAGGCGGCCCAAGATGACGTTTTCCTTGAGACCGATGAGCTCGTCCTTCTTGCCGGCGATGGCCGCCTCGGTGAGCACATGGGTGGTGTTCTGGAAGCTGGCGGCGGAAAGCCAGCTCTTGGTGGAGAGGGCGCTCTTGGTGACCCCCATGAGGAGGGGCTTCCAGGCCACCGGGGTCTTGCCCTCGGCGATGAGCCGCTCGTTCAGGGCCTCCACGTCCCACTTCTCCAGGACCTGGCCCTCCAGCAGGCGGCTATCCCCGGGATCGGTGACCTCCACGTACTTGAGCATCTGCCGCACCACGATCTCGATGTGCTTGTCGTGGAGCTTCACCCCCTGGGCCCGGTAGACCTTCTGGATCTCGTCCACCAGGTAGCGCTCCACCGCCTCGGGGCCCTTGGCCTCCAGAAGCTGGTGGGGATCCACGGCCCCGCGGGTCAAAGGCTGGCCCGCCTCCACGTAATCCCCATCCTTCACCACCAAGCGGGCATCCTTGGGAAGCTTGTACTCCTTGGAGAAGCCCTCGGATTCCACGAAGACGGAAAGCTTCTCCTCGGTTTCCTCGATGCGCACCACCCCGTCGATCTCGGAGATCACCGCCTTAGCCTTGGGCCTGCGGGCCTCAAAGAGCTCGATGACCCGGGGCAGACCCTGGGTGATGTCGGTGCCCACCGCCACGCCGCCCGTGTGGAAGGTGCGCATGGTGAGCTGGGTGCCGGGCTCGCCGATGGACTCCGCCGCCACCACCCCCACCGCTTCCCCGATGGACACGGGCCTGGCCATGGAGAGGTCGTAGCCGTAGCACTTCTGGCACACCCCGTAGCGGGTCTGGCAGGTGAGGGGGCTACGCACGGGCACCTCCTTGATCTCCTCGGCCTCCGCCGCCTTGATGATGAGCCCCACGTCCTCGAGGGTCAGGTAGCGCCCTTCCTCCAGGCGCTGGCCCAGAACCTCCACCTCCCGGGCCAGAACGCGGCCATAGAGGCCGGACTCGATGTCCGAGCGCTTCCTGAGGCGCAGGGTGCGGGTCACCTCGTCGGGCTGGAAGAGGGGGACGGAGATGAAGTTGGTGGTGCCGCAGTCCGCCTCCCGCACCACGATCTCGTGGGCCACGTCCACCAGCTTCCGGGTGAGGTAGCCCGAGTCCGCGGTCCTGAGGGCGGTGTCCGCCCCACCCTTCCGTGCCCCGTGGCTGGAGATGAAGTACTCCAGCACGGTGAGGCCTTCCCGGAAGGAGGAACGCACCGGCACCTCGAAGGTCTCCCCCGAGGGCTTTTGCATGAGGCCCCGCATGCCGCAAAGCTGGCGGATCTGCTGGGGGTTACCCCGGGCCCCGGACTGGGCCATCACGTAGAGGGGGTTGAAGGGGTAGTTCTCCTCAAAGTTCTTGAAGACCGCCTGGGTGACCTTCTCCGTGGTTTCGGTCCAGAGCTGGATCACCTGGTCGTAGCGCTCCCGGTCGGTGAGGAAGCCCATCTCGTAGGCCTGCTCGATCTGCCTAAGCTTCTTGTCGGCTTCCTCCAGGTACTTCTGCTTCTCGGGGGGGATGACGGCGTCGTCGATGCCGATGGTGATCCCGCTGGTGGTGGACAGGGTGAAGCCGTAGTACTTGAGGGCGTCCAGAAGCCTTGCGGTCTTCTCGATCCCCAGGCGCAGGAAGGACTGGTAGACCAGGTCCTTCAAGGAGTTCTTCTCCTGGGGCACGTCCATCTGGAGAAGCTCCTGGGCCACCTTCTCATCCCCCACCGCCTCGCCCACGATGCGGGCGAAGAGGACCCGGCCCGGGCTGGTTTCCAGGCGCTTGCCCAGGTAGCGCACCGTCACCACGTCCTGCAGGTCCAGTAGGCCATGGGCCACCGCCAAAAGGGCCTCGTCAGGGCTTGTGAAGACGAACTTCAAGCGGCCCACGCTGGTTTCCTTGCCCGCCACCTTGATGGGAGCGTTCAAGGCCACCTCGCCCCGGTCGTAGGCGGCCAGGGCCTCCTCGGGGGTGGCGAACTCCCGGCCCGCCCCCTTCTTCTCCCGGCGCACCTGGGTGATGTAGTAAAGCCCCAGGATGATGTCCCGGCTGGGCTTGGCCAAAGGTTCCCCGGAGGCCGGGGACAGGAGGTTGTGGGCGGAGAGCATCTGGATGCGGGCCTCCGCCTGGGCGAAGGAGGAGAGGGGGACGTGCACCGCCATCTGGTCCCCGTCGAAGTCGGCGTTGAAGGCCTCGCAGACCAGGGGGTGGAGCTGGATGGACTGGCCTTCCACCAAAACCGGCTGGAAGGCCTGGATGCCCAGGCGGTGGAGGGTGGGGGCGCGGTTTAAGAGGACCACCTTGCCGTGGATGACCTCCTCCAGGGCATCCCACACCTCGTCCTTGATGTCCCGCTGCCTTTCCAGCATCCTGCGGGCCGCCTTCACGTTGGGGGCAATGCCCTTTTCCTCCATCTTCTTGAGGAGGAAGGGCTTAAAGAGCTCCAGGGCCATGCGCTTGGGCAGGCCGCACTGGTGGAGCTTGAGCTGGGGACCCACCACGATCACGCTTCGCCCCGAGTAGTCCACCCGCTTGCCCAAGAGGTTCTGGCGGAAGCGGCCCTGCTTGCCGGAGAGGATGTCGGTGAGGCTCCTAAGAGGCCGTTCGGAACCCGGGTTGGTGACGGGGGAGCCGCGGCGGCCGTTGTCGATGACCGCATCCACCGCCTCCTGGAGCATGCGCTTCTCGTTGCGGATGATGATCTCCGGGGCCCCCTGGGCCAGGAGCTTCTTCAAGCGGTTGTTGCGGTTGATGAGGCGGCGGTAGAGGTCGTTGAGGTCGCTGGTGGCGAAGCGGCCCCCGTCCACCTGGACCATGGGACGGAGGTCCGGGGGAAGCACGGGCACCGCCTCGAGGATCATCCACTCCGGGCGGTTGCCGGAGTCCAGGAAGGCCCGGACCACCTCGAGGCGCTTCCTGGCCTTGGCCCGCCGGGCCCGGGAGGGGTGCTTCATCTCCTCCAAGAGCTCGGCCTCCAGCTTCTCCAGGTCCAGCTCCTTCAAAAGGGCCTGGATGGCCTCGGCCCCCATGCGGGCGTCGATGTCGTAGGATTCCACCACCCGCACCACGTTCCGGACCAGGTCCACCTCCACCCGGCCGTAGATCTCGCTCTTGACCCTGCCCCCGTCGGCCAGGGCATCCCCCGGGGCCACCCGGTCCCCGGTGGTTACCTCCACGTCCTCCGCAACGGGGTAGAGGCGGGCCTTCATCACCACGATGCTGGCGGGCTCGTGCAGGTGGACGATGCCCTCGGCCTCGGCGATCACCTCCTCCTCGGGGTCGATGGCCGCCACCACCTTCTCCCCCGCCTGGACGTGGGCTCCTTCCGGCACCACCACGTTCATGTGGGGAGCCACCCCATAGTCCTTGGGCTCCGTCCACTCCAGGAAGAAGGTGAGGTAGACGGTATCCCCTTCCTCCTCCGCCTCCACCTCCTTAGCGGTCATGTGGCGGGGCATGCGCAAAAGACCCCGCCCCTCGGCCAGGGGCTGGCCCTTTTCCACCACCTCCCCGTGGACCACCAAGGGGGTCAACCCCACGGGCAGGAAGTAGCGGGCCACGGCCTCCTCGTCCTTGAGGAGGGTGAGGAGGTGGCCCTCCTCGAGCTCCTTAAGCTCCACCACCCCCTCCTCCTCCGCCCGGAAGAGGTAGGGCTCGGGGAGTTCCGCCAGGATCTCTCCCGGCCTATAGCCCTCCCTCTCCACCCAGGCGGAGAGGGGCAGGCGGAGGCCCGCCCGCTCCCTGCGCAGGTAGTCGATCCGCACTCGCCGGGGGAAGCGGTAAAGGGCCACCCCATCCATGCGGCTCACCACCCCGGGAGCCAGCTCCTGCCCCTTCACCACCTCCTCCCCGTCCTTGACCAGGGCATCCACCCCCTGGGGAAGGGGATAGGTCTCCTGCTTGCCGTAGCGGAGCTCCCGGTACTCCTCGTCCGTGAGGAGCTGGCGCTTCTGCACCGGCACCCCATCCAGCACCGCCCCCTTGGGGTCCAGGACGATGTACTTGCTGAAGTAAAGGACCTGCTCCAGCTCGGTGGCGGAGAGGTCCAGGAGGGTGCCGATCTTGGAGGGCACATCCTTCACGAACCAGATGTGGGCCGCCGGGGTGGCCAGCTCGATGTGCCCCATGCGGTAGCGGCGCACGATGCTCTTGGTGACCTCCACCCCGCAGCGCTCGCACACCTTGCCCTCAAAGCGCTGGCGCTTGTACTTGCCGCAGGCGCACTCGTAATCCTTGGTGGGGCCGAAGATGCGCTCGTCGAAAAGCCCATCCCGCTCGGGCTTCAGGGTGCGGTAGTTGATGGTTTCGGGCTTCTCCACCTCCCCGTAGCTCCAGGAGCGGATCTTTTCCGGAGAGGCCAGGGCAATGCGAACCTTGCGAACTTCCTTTTTCATTCCTCCTCCACTTAAGGGCAATCCCGCTTCTGCGGTGCGGCTTACCGCTTGGATGCCAGGCCCTCAAAGATGTCCACGGGGTTATCCCGCTCGTCCAGGGTCTGCACATCCAGGGCCAAGGCCTGAAGCTCCTTTACCAGCACGCGGAAGGACTCGGGCACGCTGGGCTCGGGCACGTCCTCGCCCTTGATGATGGCCTCGTAGGCGGCGTTGCGGCCCTCGATGTCGTCGGACTTCAAGGTGAGCATCTCCTGCAGGGTGTGGGCGGCTCCGTAGGCCTCGAGGGCCCACACCTCCATCTCCCCGAAGCGCTGGCCGCCGAACTGGGCCTTACCGCCCAAAGGCTGCTGGGTGATGAGGGAGTAGGGGCCGGTGGAGCGGGCGTGCATCTTGTCCTCCACCATGTGGTAAAGCTTCATGATGAACATCTGCCCCACCACGATGGGGCCCTCGATGGGCTCGCCGGAGCGGCCGTCGTAGAGAACCACCTTGCCCTGGATGAAAAGCTCCCGAAGCTGCTCCTCCGGGCTTTTGCCGGGGCTCACCAAACCCAGCTTCTCCGCCCGGGCCAGGACCTCGAGCTCCCTCTTGTCCACCCCGAAGCCCTCCTCCTTCCGCTTGCCGAAGTAAAGGTCGAAGGCCTCGGCCAAAAGGGCCTTGATCTCGGGCTCCGTGGCCCCGTCAAAGACCGGGGAGATGTAGCGCTGGCCCAGGAAGAAGCCCGCCAGGCCCAGATGGGTTTCCAGGATCTGGCCCAGGTTCATACGGCTCGGCACGCCCAGGGGGTTCAGGATGATGTCCACGGGGGTGCCGTCGGGCAGGTGGGGCATGTCCTCCACGGGGAGGATCTTGGCCACCACCCCCTTGTTCCCGTGGCGGTTGGCCAGCTTGTCCCCCACTTGGAGCTTGCGCTTCTGCGCCACGTAAACCCGCACCACCTCCCGCACCCCGGGCTTCAGCTCCACCCCGGGATCCCCACGGCGCAGGCGGAGGGTACCCACCACGATGCCCCCCTCGCCCGGGGGCACCCGGAGGGAGGTGTCCTTCACATCCCGGGCCTTATCCCCGAAGATGGAGCGCAGAAGCCTCTCCTCCGGGGAGGGCTCCTGCTCCCCCTTGAAGCTGGTGCGGCCCACCAGGATGTCCCCGGGCTTCACCTCGGCCCCGATGCGCACCACCCCCTCCTCGTCCAGGTCCCTCAGGGCCGCCTCGGAGAGGTGGGGGATATCCCGGGTGATCCGCTCCGGACCCAGCTTGGTGTCCCGGGCCTCGATCTCGTAGCGCTCGATGTGGATGGAGGTGTAGAAGTCCCGCTTTAAAAGCTCTTCGCTGATGACGATGGCGTCCTCGAAGTTGTAGCCGTCAAAGGGCATGATGGCCACCAGGACGTTCTGCCCCAGGGCCAGGAAGCCCTCCTCGGAGGCCGGGCCATCCGCCAGGAGGTCCCCCTTCCTCACCCTCTGGCCCACGGTCACCCGGGGGCGCTGGTCCAGGGCGGTACCCTGGTTGGAGCGCACGAAGCGGCGCAGGGTGTACTCCACCAAGCGGCCATCCTCATAGCGCACGGCGATGCGGCGGCCATCCACCGCCACCACCTCCCCGTCCTCCTCGGCGTAGACCGCGGCCAGGGAGTCCCGCACCACCCGCTCCTCGAGGCCGGTCATCACCACCGGGGCCTGGGCCCGGATAAGGGGCACCGCCTGGGTCTGCATGTTGGAACCCATGAGGGCCCGGTTGGCGTCGTCGTGCTCCAGGAAGGGGATGAGGTTGGTGTTCACGGAGAAGACCTGCTTGGGGCTCACGTCCATGAACTCCACCTCCTCCGGGCCCACGATCACCGGCTCACCCCGGCGCCGGGCCACCACCCGGTCGGTGGCGATGCGGTTCCCCTCGAGGGGAGTGTTGGCCTGGGCGATGGTGTACCGGTCCTCCTCGGTGGCGGTCATGTAGACCACCTCGTCGGTGACCACCCCGTTCCTCACCCGGCGGTAGGGGGTGCGGATGAAGCCCAGCCCGTCCACCCGGGCGTAGGCGGCCAGGGAGGTGATGAGGCCGATGTTGGCGCCTTCCGGGGTTTCCACCGGGCAGATGCGGCCATAGTGGGTGCGGTGCACGTCCCGCACGTCAAACCCCGCCCGCTCCCGGGTGAGGCCCCCAGGACCCAAAGCGGAGATGCGCCGCTTGTGGCGCAAGGAGGAAAGGGGGTTGGTCTCGTCCTTGAACTGGGAAAGCTGGCTACGGCTGAAGAACTCCCGGATGGCCGCCTCGAGGGGCCGGTTGTTCACCAGCTTGGCCGGGGTAAGGGTATCGGCGGAGCCCATCACCATCCTCTCCCGCACCCCGCGGGCCAGGCGGCTTAGGCCCACCCGGAACTGGTCGGCCATGAGCTCCCCCACGGTACGGATGCGACGGTTGCCCAGGTGGTCGATGTCGTCCACCTCGTGCCCGGGAACCCCGGCCATGAGGGCGAAGAGGTAGCGCAGGGTGGGCAGGAAGATCTCGTCCTTAAACTCTCCATCCTCAAAGCGCGCCAGGGTGCGCCCGGAAAGACGCACGCCCAGCTTCTCCTCCGCCTTGTACCGCCCCGCCTCCCCCAGGTCGTACCGCCTTGGGTCGGCCAAAAGGCCAAAGAGGTAGGCCAAGGCCTTGTCCTTCTTGGGGGGGTCGCCGGGACGGAGCAGGGTGAAAAGGCGCACCAGGGCCTCCTCCGGGCGCATGGCAAGCACCGCCTCGTCCAGAAGGCCCCCCAAAAGCTCCCCGTAGGCCCCAAGCTCCCGGTTCAGGGTTTCGGCGTCGTAGCCCAGGACCCTGAGGAGGAGGATGAGGGGGAACTTGCGCTTGTTGACCTTCATGGATACGGTGCCGTTTTGCTCCACCTCCAGGTCAATCCAGGGTCCCCGCTTGGGCAAGGGGATGATGCTGGCCACAAACCGCCCGGGGCGGGCGGGGTCCGGGGTGAAGTAGACCCCCGGTGAGCGGTGGATCTGGGAAACGATCACCCGGTCGGCCCCGTTGATGATGAAGGAGCCGTCCTCGGTCATGAGGGGGATGTGGCCCAGGAAGACCTCGTCCTCCTTGATGAGGCCCGTGTCCTTGTGGATGAGCTGGAGGCGGGCATAGAGGGGAGCCTGGTAGGTTAGGTCCTTCTCCCGGCACTCGTCCTGGGAAAAAGGGGGCTCCCCGATGCGGTACTCCAGGAAGTCCAGGACCATACCGCCCTTGCCCTTGTCCCCCTCCTCCACGGGGAAGGTTTCCTTGAAGGCCGCCTGGATGCCCACGTCCTCCCGCTTATCCGGGGGAACATCGGCCTGAAGGGCCCTCTTGTAGGATTCCACCTGGATTTCCGTCAAAGGGGGAAGGGGTATAACCTCTCGGATGCGACCGAACCGCTTAATCTCCATGCGTCACCTCAAGGATGGGAAAGCGGGCCGCCCGAGGTAAGCTAACAGGGTTCTTCCGCGGGACCTCGCGCCCCGCGGCGGCTGGCTCTTACCGTGCTCCCTTGGCCCGACCAAAGAGCACAAACCTTAGCTTATAGGGCAACCCCTTAAGCCGTCAAGCCTACCTAAC
>NZ_ATNI01000125.1:0-4398 GCF_000511705.1 Thermus sp. NMX2.A1 | reverse complement strand
CAGACCCTTACACATAATTCCTTACACTACCTGGCCGGGCCCGCCCTCCTCTTTTCCGGGAGGGGTTTATACCCTTTACTTTTGCTTCCTGCGCTTCCAGGTTCCCAAAAACTTTACGGGGACCTTCTACCCGGGCCCCCATGCGTCAGCAGGGCTACGTTCTGGCCCCAGCCTGCATGGGGTGGTATAAGGCCCACCTTGGGTTCTTGGCGGGGGGTGGTGCCCTAAAGCCCCAGGGAGATGTACTTGACCTCCAAGTACTCCTCTAGACCCCACTTCCCCCCTTCCCGCCCTAGCCCCGATTGCTTCCTCCCCCCGAAGGGGGCCTGGGGCGTGGAGGGTACCCCGTCGTTCACCCCCACGATCCCGTACTCCAGGGCCTCCGCCACCCGGAAGGCCCGGGAGAGGTCCCGGGTGAAGACGTAGGCGGCAAGCCCCACCGGGAAGCCGTTGGCCCACCGCACCGCCTCCGCCTCCTCCTGGAACACGGTGAGGGGCGCCACCGGGCCGAAGGTCTCCTCCCGGAAAAGGAGGCTTTCCGGCTTTACATCTAAAAGCACCGTGGGGGCGAAGAAGAGCCCCTTGGCCTCCCCTCCCGCCACGAGCCTCGCTCCCCGGGAGAGGGCGTCCTCCACGTGGGCGTGGACCTTCCTTAGGGCCGCCTCGTTCACCAGGGGGCCGATGTCCGTCTCCTCGGAAAGGGGATCGCCCACCTTAAGGGCGGAAGCCCTCCTGGCGTAGGCCTCGGCGAAGGCCTCGGCGATGGGGGCCTCCACAAAGACCCGGTTTGCTGCCACGCAGGACTCCCCGGCATTCCGGAACTTGGCCCTTAAGGTCTCCTCCACCGCCCTTTCCAAGTCGGCGTCGGCGAAGACCAAGACAGGCGCCCCGCCCCCAAGCTCCATGGAGACCCGCTTAAGGGTCCTCGCCGCCTTCTCGTAGAGCCGCACCCCCACTTCGGTGCTGCCCGTGAAGGTAAGCTTGCGTATCCTCTCATCCTCCAGGAAGGGCCGGGACACCTCCTCGGGCCTCGAGGTGGGGAGAACCTGCAACACCCCAGGAGGCCCCCCCGCCTCCAGGAAAAGCCACGCCAGGTAGAGGGCGGTGAGGGGGCTTTCCTCCGCAGGCTTGAGCACGAAGGTACACCCTGCTGCCAGAGCCGGGGCTACCTTTCGCGTCACCATGGCCGCGGGGAAGTTCCAGGGGGTGATACCGTAGACCGGCCCCACCGGCTCGTAGCGGACGAGGAGCCTCTTGTGGGGGAACTGGGAGGGGACCGCTTCCCCATAGATGCGCTTCGCCTCTTCGGCGTACCATTCCACGAACCCCGCGGCGTAGACCACCTCGGCCCTCCCCTCCTTGAGGGGTTTTCCCATCTCCAGGGCCATAAGCCGGGCCAGGGGCTCCTGGTGCTCCAGGATGCGCTCGTACCAGCGCCTCAGGACCCGCGCCCTCTCATAGGCCGTGGCCCCGCTCCAGAGGGGGAAGGCCGCCACTGCCTCCTCTAGGGCCTCCTTCGCCTCCTCCTCTCCACAGTCCGCCACCTCGGCCACCCTCTCCCCCGTGGCCGGAGAGACCACGGGGAAGCGCTCCTTTAGGGGCCGCCAGGCCCCGCCGATCAGGGCCTCCACCGGTACCTCGCCCAAGGCGTGGCGCACGGACACCTCCTTATCCCTAACTCTACATCCCTAACCCCCCTTTCGGTTATTCACTCCGAGGCCCTTCACGCTGCCACCCTGGCCACCCAGGTGGGAGGCAAGCCCTCCCGGGCTAGAACTTGGGCCACAAAGGAAAAGGCCGTCACCACCGCCGTCACCTGCCGACTAACCGCCTCAAGGTAGCCCCATCGGGGCTGACCAAGGCCCCGCACCCGTCGCAAACAAGCTGCCAAACCTAAGGAGCCCTTCAACAAACCAAACACCGTCTCCACCTCCCACCTCCGCCGGTACAACCGACGGTAGGCCCCACGCTGAAGCCGCCTCAAGTTCTCCCCCCTCCTTCTTCCCCTCGGCTTCCCCCGCCTCCGGTTGTGCCCAGAAAGGAGCAAAAGCCCCTTCTCCTCTGCAGCCTGAAAAAGCCCCTCGGCATCTTAGGCAGAATCCCCAAGGAGCAGGGAGGGCTTTTCCCCTTCCCAAGAGGCTATCCCCCGCACAAGAGCCCAGCCCACCGGACCATCGTGCCGGTTAGCCGGGGTCACGGAGGTCAGCCCCGTAGGGGCTATCTTGTGGGCCAGGATCTCCCCCGTGTCCAGGTCCAAAAGCAGGTGGAGCTTATACCCGTAGACCCACTGCCCCTTGGAATCCCTCCCCCAACGGGCTTCGGGGTCCGTGGCCTGAGCAGACAGGGCGGTGGCGTCTAAGGCCAGGACCCTTCTTTTGGTCTTCTCCCCCCCTTGCCTTTGCCAAAGGGCCTGCCAGAGGAGGTGTTTACTCCGCTCGCTTACCGTGGCCCGGCTGGGAACGCTGGGCAGGCCCAGGGCCCGGCACAGGGAGGGATCTCGTCGGAGTTCCCGCAGCATGCGTTCCACGGACCAGCCCATAAAGGCGCGGTAGACGTGGGTCACGCGAAGCGTACCTTGGGGCGTAGGAGATGGGTGTGGGTGTAGGTTCTGGGGCGACCGGGTTTGGGGCCAGGTTCTGGGACCTGGAGGGAGCGGATCAGTGTGCGCAGTTGCCACTCGGGGAGTTCTGGTAAGCTGGGAGGGGGCTTGGGTGTTCCCACACATTTATCCAAGCCCCTTCCTTATTGGCGTGTCAATGCATATGCGGGTGAATATCCGAAAGGGGGGACCTGTTATAAAGCAGATATTCTAGGACGTCAAGCGCTCAGGCGTTGGGTGGGCTTTCCGCTTCCCTAGTACCTAGGGATTGCGCCAGGTGAGGCGTTTAGCCTGAACCGAGGAGCCCTGGACTTCAGTCCGGGGAGATCAGCGTGGGATTTAGGAATACCACCAGACCGAGAGGGGCATGGGGGCACCCGGGAACCTTGCGACAGTTCCGGAAAGATCTATAGCGAAATCTCGGCCAGCTGGCTATTGACCAGTCTGTCTAGTGGCTTTATGCTGAGGCCATGGCCAAGACCTGGCAACTGCAAGAGGCCAAGGCCCGCTTTTCCCAGCTGGTGGAGGAGGCCATGAGGGGCCAGCCCCAGTTGGTTACAAGGCGGGGTAGGAAGGCGGTGGTGGTTCTGGACTGGGAGACCTACGCCCGGCTCACGGGAGCGGACCTCTCCCTCTGGCAGGCCCTCCGTCCCCCCAAACCCCTCCCTAACGAGGAAGCCGAGGCCCTCTTTGCCCGGGTGGAGGCGGAGCCCCGGGAGGTTTCCCTCCTTTAGGCGCCCATGGCCTACCTCTTGGACACCAACGTGCTTTCGGAGACGGTCAAGGCAGACCCCCACCCCGGGGTGGTGGGCTGGTTGCAAGCGACCCCCTTAGCGGACACCTACCTTTCGGCCCTGACCCTGGGGGAGCTGGTCCAGGGGGTGGTGCGGGCTCCGGCGAAGCGGAAGCGAACCCTGGAATCCTGGCTTAAACAGGTCAAGCGTCGCTTTTCGGACCGGATCCTGCCCTTGGATACCCCGGTGATGGAGGCCTGGGGCACCCTGATGGGAGAGGCCTTCTTAAGGGGAAAACCCCTTTCGCCCCTGGACGCCATGCTGGCTGCCACCGCCCTGCGCCACGGCCTGGTTCTGGTCACCCGTAACGCCCGCCACTTTGAAGGCCTACCCCTTACGGTGCTCAATCCCTGGGAGGGCGGCTAGCTTGGAGCGTGCGGCAAGGGGCTTGCGTACCCAACTGTGTGCACGCCCGCTTCCTACAGGCTTACTTACCAAAGCCCGCACTGTCTGCCCCTTGGCGCGTTTATCTGTTACCGTAGGCAGGCCAACTGACGGTCGTGTGGGGAATTTTGTGTAGTGGTCTGTGTTACACGGCCTGGTCCTCTACGTGGATGCCAGGGGTCGCTCGCAAGTGCGGGACTGGTTGGAAGACCTCCAGCGCCAAAACCCCAAGCTCCACAATATGCTCTGCGGCTGCTTCGGACGCTGGAGGAGCAAGGCCCGGACCTCCGCCCACCTTTGGCGAAGCCGCTCGCGCATCTCGATGCTCCCATCTGGGAGCTCCGGCACCGCACGGGGATCCGCCTGTACTACTGGCGCCAGGGGGAGTTTCTCTTCGTTGTGGCGGCGGGTGAGCTGAAGGAGCAAGACAGCCCGGATCCCCGGCTTCTCAGGCTTGCTGTTCGGGCCTACAAGGAAATGAGGGGTAAGGTGAACTGATTATGGGCCGGCACATTAACTTCCGTGAATACTTTAACCCAAGTTGCTACCCAAGCATTTGTTGAGCCAAGAGATTTAGGTTGTGGGCCAAGATGAAGGAGAGCACCTTGATCACAAAACCCT
>NZ_ATNI01000124.1:0-2531 GCF_000511705.1 Thermus sp. NMX2.A1 | reverse complement strand
TTGTAAGCGAAAGTTCCTCTTCCTTCATGACACAAATCACCCGTCTAAGTCTAGGTGACCATGAGCGAGAGCCCAAAGCTTTTATCCTAGACATACCTGCCCGACATGGTGAGCCTGGGCTGACCCCCCCAGAGTCATGGCCCGACAAGTGGGAAAAGTATGCAGCAGCAGGATGTGTCAAAAATTGGATTGACGATGCTGCTGGAAGGGGCTTCTTCTACCTCGCTGTAGGAAGCCTGGGCCAAATCTTCCGCATAAATCCGGATGAATTGCCGGAGAAAATTACCTACTCTGAGTTGGTTGCCCATCCGAATGCGTTGGTAGCCTGGGGGCTTCATCGCCTAGGAGGGATGCGGTTTCATCCCTCATCCGGATTGCTCTTTGCCGTTCAGCCAGAGATGGGAGAAGTCATTGCCGTAGACCCCGCTCAACCTGGCAATTACCACTTCCAGCCTCCCGTTGTGAGAGGGCTAAGGATGCCTACTTGCGTAAGGTTCTCTCAGGACTCGGAGAAAATGTACGTTTGCTCCTCTGCTGACGGGGTGGTCTGGGAAGTAGAGGGTTTCTTGACTTAGCTGAGGGTGTTCTTATTAGCCACGATCCTGTTTTTGGCCAGCTGCGCTGGGGGGGCCGTAGGCACCGCGGCCTCCCTCCACCTCGCTCGCTTAGACAACCCCTTCTACCTGGGTCTGCAACACGCCATCGGTTGGGGTGCCTCCGTCTTAGCCCTCTTCACAGGCTACCTTCTAGATCGGACGGACCGCAAAAAAGCCCTCAGCTTCGGGCTTCTCTCTGGCAGTCTCCTGCGCTTTCTTTTAGGAACAAGCCTCGGCCTCATTGGTCCATGGACCTTTCTCGGCCTTTACCTGGTAGACAACATCCTTGAGCTTCTTCTGGAGGTCCGGGTCCTGGTCCCTAGACTCGTGCCGCAGGAACGGGAGAAGGCCCATGGGCGTCTTTACACGGCAAGTCTCCTTGCTGACCTTCTCGGCGCCCCCTTAGGCGCCTTTCTCTTCGTCCAGAATCCCTCCTGGCCCTTTTTCCTCGGGGGCGCGCTAGGCTTTGTGGCCATTCACTTCGCCGCTAGGCTCCCTCCCATACCGCCTCTTGGAAAAGCCCCCCCGGGGGTGCTGGCTGGCCTGAGGTGGCTGTACCAGGAAGCCTTCTTTCGTCGGCTAGCCGGAGCGGTCCTTGGAGCCAGCTTCCTCCGGGTCATGCCCTTCGCCCTTCTTCCCCTCTGGTCCCTCCAAGCCGGGTACGGACCCATAGGGTATGGGCTCCTCAGCACCGCCTTCTCCCTTGGGGGGGCCTTAGGAGGGCTTTTGGCAGGGAAACTTAAAGGCAAAAGGCCGCAAAGGGTGCTTAGCCTCCTTTTCCTCATGGACGCCGGGGCCGTCCTGGGTTTGCTCTTCAAGCCTCCCCTTCCCCTGGGCCTGCTCCTCGTGGCCCTCCTGGGGATAAGCGCCATCCTCCTGGGGGTCCAAGAGGTGGTGCTAAGGCAGGCCCTGGCCCCGGATGCCCTGCTGGGCCGGGTAGGGGGTGGAATGAGGTTCCTTAGCGGCTCGGCCGGGCTTTTGGGGGCACTTTTGGCGGGGGCAGTGGGGGGAAAGGTGGGCTTGGAGGAGGTCTATCTGGGAGCGGGGCTTGGATTTCTCCTCCTGGCCTTGGTCGCCTGGGGCTTCCTCGGCCAAATGGAGAAACGGACCCGGTGATCTCCTGGGAGCGTTTTCTGCCTCGCCTCCTTTCTCCTCCTCGGCCCCACGGCCCGGCTAGCCCGTCAGGAGCCCCGCCGCTAGAGGGGCCGGCCGGATTTGGCAAGGGCTTGGGGCCCTGGTTACGGGGAGCCACGCGGGATGCTGGCCGTGGCACCCTTTCCACGTAACCTCCGCGTAACCTCCCCCCTGCTACCCTGGGGCTAACCCGTAAGGGGGTGAAGCAAATGACGGTTTACACGGTTACTCGGGTCCTTCGGCAAGCTGGACAAGGAGGCGAACAACCCACGCTTTTCCGCGGTAGAGAAGGACTTACCAATCGTAGAGGGCATGACGCTGGAGGTTGGTGATATCCTTAAAACGCGGGACGGCCTCGTGGAGGTTAGGGATAACTACGGCCTGGTCCTTCGCTTGGGCCCATCTTCGGAGCTTGAGTACGTTTACCATCCTCAAGGAGGCATCATCGCTCAGCCCGCTGAGCGGCCTACTTTGGTCTTCTTCGGGGAGATCTTCAAGTTCCGGCACTACGTGCGGCCACTGGAAGTGGTGGCTTGCGGGAAATACCGCACCTCCTGCTGGTACTGCCCAGCGAATGTGTACGCCCGCAACCTGGACGCCCATAGGGATGCTTTCTATGCGCTACTGGGGGGAGTCTTCATCTGGGAGTGGGATGAGAGAGGTCAATCCTTTGACCTCGTAAGTATCCCCGAGGGGTACAAAGCGGTGCTCCGCCACGCCCCTACCCAGCCTATGCGAAACCGCTATGCGGTGGAGGACATGGTGCCAATTTCGGAAAAGGAGTGGGAATACATAGCTTCT
>NZ_ATNI01000123.1:0-5661 GCF_000511705.1 Thermus sp. NMX2.A1 | reverse complement strand
AAACTCTTGACACGACCTCAGACCAGGATATATAATGATAGAAAGGAGCGTGAAAAAACCATGAGCGCACCGACCAGGGATATTGGAATTGTTGTTAGTAAGGTTGGCGAGCTGGCGGTGACGGGGCTCCCATGCTTCATGTACCATGACCCCTATCACGAGCGCTTTGTCAACTATATCCGCTTACTGGTGGCCCAGAACCTGCCTGTTCTGGTCCGTCTGCATCCGGGGTGGAACTACCCTATGGAGGAGGACATCCTCCGGAAGGAAGTCGACCGCACTGGGCACGCGGTGCTGGTGGTGGGCTATGACGACGCCGCCGAGGAATTCATCCTTCTCGACCCGTGGGATCAAAGCCACTGGGGGGGAAGCAGGGGCGGAGAGTGGCGTATCGGCTACCGTGAACTTGGCCTCCTTGCCGTGGACTGCACTAGAGACGCTGTGATTACCGGTGTCTTGCCGAATGTGGAAATCCAGTTCGACGGCGTGGATGCACTCCAATGCAACGTCACGTATTCTTGTCCCGAGCCTCTCTTCCGGACCTTTATTGCAGAGGAGGCATTCCTGACGCTGACCGTGCCAAAAGGCTTGCAGCTGGACACGGACGGGGACCAGATAAGCCTTGGCCAGCTGCAGCCGGGGGAAACACGCTCCGTGGTTATTCCCGTGATCTTGGAAGACCCTGTAAACGGCGAGATTACGGCAGAGATTGATCTTGTCATCCGCTCCCTCTGGTTGCGAGACTGGAAGGAGACCATCCGGGTCGTCTCCCGTCATCGTATCACTGCTATTGAGCGGGCCATGGTCTAGCCAGGTAGCGCATAGCCTTACCGTATCCCCTATTCCGTCATCTCACGGAGGCCATGCTTCCTCAAACACTAGCCTCTGCGGGGGCGTTTTATGCATAAAGCCATCGCCACCTTGAAGGCCTTGAAGGCTAGGTTAGGGCTAGTACTTCTCACCCGAGAACTCCCATTCTCGTACTTTTTCATCAGCAGGACCCTGTCCCGCATTGGCGAGAATGTATTCTCCATCGCCGTCCCGTGGCTGGTGTTTCAGCTGACGGGCAGCACCCTACAACTCGGACTGGCCTTTGCCCTCCAGGTTGTCCCTTCACTGCTGCTAGCTCCCTTTGCTGGCGTTTACGTGGACGCCGCTTCCAGAAAAAGAGCGATGCTCGTTTCGGAGGGTTGCCGGGCACTGCTCGGTCTGGCTGTGACTGGGCTGTCCCTCCTGGGTAGCCTCCAGGTGTGGCACCTGTATCTCGCGGTGGTGGCCCATGCGGTCACCGCCAGTTTTCTTACCGTGGCAGCCGGGGCTGCTATTCCGGCCCTCGTGGACCAGGTTGACTTAACGCGCGCCAACGCGCTCATCAGGTTGAGCCGCAACCTGTGCGACATCTTGGGCAAGGTCATGGCCGGCCTACTCTTGGCCTGGCTGGGCCCGGCGTACACGTTCCTGGCGAATGCCGCCTTGACTTTCGCGTCCGCGGCTCTGTTGTTGCCGCTCCGGGGCATAGACGGGGGATCCCCAGTGGTGCGGGGCTGGCGGCCAAGGGTACTACAGGACTTTGTGAGTGGAGTGGGTATCCTGCGCCGCCACAGCGCGGCTGTGCTTGCCATGGCGGATCTGGTGGTGATCAACGTCGGTATTCCGGTCCTGGCAATAGCCCTTCCCGTCATTTCTGAAGAGGTCCTGCGCCAGGGTGCCGCTGGCTATGGGCTCCTCACCGGAGCGATGGCGCTCGGGGCCATCGTTGCCACCCTGATAGCCGCTCTGCTGGTCGGACGCATGGACGAGGGCCGATTGTCTGGGCTTGCCACGGTCCTGTTCGGCCTCCTGGTTGTTTCCCTGGGCTTCGTGAGGGCACTGGAGTGGGGGCTGCTGGCGATGACGCTTATCGGTCTGACGGCCGAATTGGTTTCGGTCTACACCTCCAGCATTCTGCAGCGGACCCTTCCTTCGGATGTCCTGGGCCGGGCCTTTGCTGCCCAGTTTACGGCCCTACGGATCGTCCCCGCGGTCGTGTTCCTGAGTGCCGGTTCTGTTCTCCAAACGTTCGGCGTGCAAACGTTCTTGATCGTGGGGGGTTCTATAACTGTTCTCATCGCGGCGCTCTTGCTCCAGCTCAGGGTGCGGGGTGCGCGAGAGAAAAACCGATGAGGTGGGGTTCCAATAGGGCCATCCGGGTTGGGGAGAGACTGCGAGGAGAAGCTACAAAGAGGAGGTGATACAAAGATGAAGCTGCGGTGGATCCAGTACATCCAAGGAGTCCCACGGTATCCTGTTCTGGCTGGCGACAAAGTCATGATCGTGGCATATAACCGGACGGTACACCAGTACGAGGTGATGGCCTGCCGCTCCCACGACGGGGAGCTCAGGTGGAAGTTAGCTCTCCCTGCCGGCGGCTACGGACGTCCAGCAACGGACGGATCGAGGCTTTACATGCTCTGGGGCCAGTCCGGGTTGGCTGCCCTAAACGTCGAGAACGGAGACCTGCAGTGGGCATGGAAAACACCGTGGCGGATCAGGAGCGGCCCGGTTCTTTTTAAAGACATGGTCTACCTATGTGCTGGAGACTCTATCATCGCCGTCAACAAAGAAGATGGGCGGGAAACACGAAGGTTCCAGGTGGGGCGAACATTTCTGTTCGGCAACCCCTGCGTCTCCCTTATTGACTCCCATCCTTTGTTGTTTGTCTTGGGTGCGGAACCGTCAAACAATTACCTGTACTGCGTCTCCCTAGACGACACGGGAGCACCCGTCAGTCTTGAGTGGAAACGGCCAATTGGTAAGACCGGAGTTGTGTCGTCGGAAACGGCCGGACCTGCCGTGGGCGCCGACCGTATCGTGATCGGATCGCTCGACGGCACAGTTACCTGCTTCGCATGCGCCACGGGGCAGGTATTGTGGACAGATCACGTGGGGGAGGTCACGATTCGCAGCGCTGCCTTTACGGATGGGGAACGTGTCTACGTCACCACACTCGGGGGCTCCATTCTCGCTTACAGCCTGCACACGGGGGCCCGGTTGTGGGAGCGGCAATTGTACGCGGAGGGGATCTGGGCCCCTCCAGCCCTGGCGGCTGGACTTCTGATCGTCCTGGGTGGTGGTGTCCTCGAGGCCATCGACCCGTCCAACGGGTCGTCCGTGGCACAAGTTGCGGTGGGTCATGGCCCCTACTCCGCCCCCGTTCCCTCCGGAACTCATGTATTCGTGGGCGGTGGGGATCCCCCGTTCACGGGCTATCTCTTCGCGGTGGACCTGGCGGTGGCCGATCCCACCAGCATGGCGGACCAAAACCTCGCCGATCTTGAAATCCAAGCTAACGATTGGGAAATTCAGATTTCCTTCCGGGTTCCACCTTTGGTTACAGACCTCTGGCTCGATGGACGGCCCCTGGGGGCGGATGCGGTGATTCGTCCTGTTCGTCGGGCAGATCGGGCTTACTTTCGCATTGCGCTCGCCCCCGGCAAGCGCATCGGAAAGTACGCCCTCCCTGTGGCACTGTGGCGCCAGGATAAGCTCATCTGGAACACGATTCTCGTCGATCTCGGAATGAACCGTGGGCCTACATTGGGGTTACCTCAGCAAGCGCGGGTCTCACATCTCATCTTTGAGCCCCAGGCCGAGCCAACTGCCAGCGGTGCTGCCGCGTTGTCGATGCTGCTTGGGCATTTTGGGCTGAAGGTGTCCCAGCAGCACGTCAAGGAGATGGCGGACTATCTGGTGGAAACGTGGCAGGTGGACCCACACCACAAGTGGTCTGGCGTGGCAATGCGAATTTCCCACGCAGGCGCCCGCGATGTGCGAGCTAAGAAGCCGTCGTAAAGGTCAACGGGAAAACTCGCCTCGATTTTACATGGCCCCTAGGATCCGCTTTTACCTCCCCCGCCCTCAGCCAGGCCCTTAGCCCCTGCAGTAAGCCCATCACCCGGGTGTCCACCAGAAGGCTCAGGCCCAGGGCGTGCAGGTAGATAGGGAGGCGGTAGATGGGGTAGAGAGAGACTTCCTTCCCCAGCGCCTCCGCTACCCAGCGTTGCAGCTTGAGCCCCGTCCACAAGCCGCCTTCAGGCGGGAGGCCTTGGCGGTAGATGAGGGCCTGCAGAACCCTCTCCCGTTCTTCTGGGGTCAGCTTTGGCGGTTGTCGTGCCTCCTATCCGGGAGGGCCTCGAGGCCCTCCCGGTTGTAGCGGGCCACGGTGGCGCAAACCCAGCGGGAGGTATGGAGGGCGATGGCGGCCACCTCCTGGGCGGTGAGGCCCTGCTTGGCGTGGTACGCCGCCAGAGCCTTCTTGATCCGTTGCTGGAGCTGGGGGAGGGTCAGGTGATCAACGACGGTCATGGGGGTAAAAAGGGTATCACCTACCACGCCACCCAGGCCTGGGCCCAGGATCTCTTTCCCGAGCCCCCGCCTTCCCACCAGTCCCTGGTCTGGTTTGCCCACCGCTACCTGGACGAGGCCATGCTGGAGGCCCTACTGCAAAAGCTCCGGGCGAGACCTGAGGAAAGGCTTTCCCGGGAGGATGAGGCGGGCCCTTTCGCCTAAGGGACACCACGGGGCTTCCCTACCGAAGCAAGGACCGCCTCCCCCGGTGGCGCAGGGGACAGGAGGCGCGGCGGGTGCGAGGGCATGGGAGGCTCTGGGCCCTTGCCCGATGGTGGAGGGGGCTAAGGCTTCTGGTTCTGGAGGGGGTTTGGGTGGGGCCAGGGTATGCCTCGGACCCCCGGCTTGGGCCGAGGGTTGCGGCGGTTTGGTCGGGAGGGTGGGGTGCTTTTGGGGGACGCGGGATTTGACGGAGAGGAGGTTTGGCGGGTGGTGAAGGGGCTTGGGGTGCGGCCCCTGATCCGGTTGCGGGAGAAGGGGGAGGTCCGGGATGCAGTGCGGCGTTGGGCGGCTTTCCACTGGGAGGATGCGCTGTATCGGTTTCGTGGAGTGGTGGAGGGGGTGTTTGGGGGGATGAAGAGCCGGTGGGCCGGGGGCTACTTGATGGAGCGCAAGCCCTCTTCGGCGATGAAGCGGATCTTCCTGGAGGCCATCGCCTATGACCTCCGGATCCTCCTTACCCTCACCCCTGTTCCCAAGGGGTTCAAGCCAATTTACTAGGCAAGCCCAGGGGGCCTGAGCCCGGACAGAAACATGTGAGACTCAACATGTGAGACTCTAGAGACCCGGGATGGGATAAAAAGGAGGGGGACCGACTCCGAAAGGAGGTCCCCCAAGCGCAGCTTGCCACAGTTAGCAAAGAGGTCATAAGAGGGGCCAAGCTCGCCTTCCAGCTCGCCGAGGCTCAAGCCGGCGACCCCAAAGTCAAGGAACGCCTGCGCAAGCTCAAGCAGGTGGAGACCCTACGCCGCCACGGGGTGGACTGGGAAGAGGTCCAGGACCTGGTGGGCCTCAGCCGGGCCACCTACCACCGTTGGAAGAGGAGGCTCAAGGAAGAGGGGCTCAAGGGTTTGGTCCCCAGGTCCAGGCGCCCCAAACGCTTGCGGCGGAAGCGACACTGGACTCCTGAGCTTCTCCTGAAGGTGGAGGCTTTGAGGAAGGAGGGCTTTGGGGTGACTCAAAACTTGCACTTATCCATCCCTCTCAACCCTATGCAACCGGGGCACTTGAAAAGGGCTGCGGGTTTCCCGTCTGATGACGGGTGCCATGCCCACA
>NZ_ATNI01000122.1:0-1098 GCF_000511705.1 Thermus sp. NMX2.A1 | reverse complement strand
GGCCTCCTCGGGATCAAACGCCAGCTCCCGCTCGGAAAGTACCGTGAGGAAGGCAAAGGGTGTGGCCTTCCGTGAGAGAAGCAAGAGCCTTAGGCCGGGAAGCCGGACCAGGCCCTGCACCACCTTGAGCACCCCGGGGCTTTCCGCCCGGTGGACCTCATCCAGCACCAGGAGGTGGAAACCTAAGGGCTCCAGGGCACCCAAAAAGGCCTCCAAGGCCCTGGGCCAAGCCCCTGCCTCCAAAAGCTCCGCCACCCTCTGAAGCTCGGCCCGGCCTTGGTAGGCAGCCAGAAGGTGCCACAGGAAAACCGCAGGGTCCTTGGCCTCCTCCGCCAGGGCCACGTAGACCCCGGAAAACTCCGAGGCCAGGCTGGTCTTCCCGTACCCCGCCCCCGCCGCCAGGACCACCCCGGGGCTCTGGCGGAAGGCTTCCTCCACCAGGCGCCGAGGGCGGTCCCGCCGCACCTCCTTGGCCGTGCGAGGGGGCAGGAGCCTCGAGGCGGGCACCGGGTAGGGCACGGCCTTATCTTCCCCGGGACCCGCTTAAGATGCAAGGGTTCACCCGATAACCTAAACCCTCGGGTGCCCTTCATAGAAACCCACCTCCCACTTCCCAAGACATGGAAAGGCTCCGGCACCTCTACGCCGAATAGCAGCTTCAAGTTAAGCTGCTGACACTCCAACAAACGCGCACAACTGGCCCACCTCGGAACCAACCTACCCGACAGGGCAATTGCTGTGAGCTTTGCGCTAAACATGGGGTTGCGCGCGTAGGGTGCAACGCTAGCACCCACCACGAACCGCAGCTAGGCAGTTTTATTTTTGGGCGACCACCTGTGCCAGAACAATTCGTCCTTCCTCTAAATTGCGGCGCTGGTTCCGCGCCATAACCTGAAAATCGGGCCCGAGAAGTACATGGAAACCGAGCGGCGGCAATCCCTCTTTGCGGATCTCTTCTTCTAGAGCGACAAACCAGGCACGTGCGGCCTGGGTTGGATCGGACCAAGCTGCGATGTTAAACCCAGCCTCCATGAGCAAGTTGCGCAATTCATTGGGCGTCAAGAGAAAGCTCGATTCCGGGGTACGCGCCCAAGGGAC
>NZ_ATNI01000121.1:0-10923 GCF_000511705.1 Thermus sp. NMX2.A1 | reverse complement strand
GGCCAAACGTTAAGCGCCGGTAAAACCCCTTTATGCCAGCTTAACAATACCGGCCTAGGGTACAGATGGAGGTGGATCGTGGGAATGATGGGTTGGGGCGGCATGGGTTTCGGGTGGTTCTTCGGGCTTCTCAACATGCTCCTGGTGCTGGCCCTCTTGGGACTTCTCCTGTACCTGGGCCTTCGGGCCTGGGAACGGGGAAGCGGGGAGCCGAGAAGGGATGCGGCCCTGGAGGCCCTGCGCCTCCGGTACGCCAGGGGCGAGCTGGACGAGGAAACCTACAGAAGGTTGCGGAAGGAACTGGAAAAGGGAGGTGAAGCATGAAACGCTACGGTATGGTCTTAGGAGTTCTGGGCCTTTTGCTCTTGGGCCTTGCCCTCACCCAGGGCATGATGGGGGGTTTTGGTCCGGGGATGATGGGCTACGGCCCGCAGTACGGCCCGGGGATGATGGGCTACGGCATGATGGGCGGCCACGGGATGATGGGCATGATGGCGGTCTACCCTCCGGAAGCCCGGCCCATTCCCCAGGCAGAAGCCAAAGCGCGGATGGAAGCCTACGCCAAGCGCCTCTACCCGGGGGCACGCCTTAAGGACTTCATGGCCTTCAGCCAAAACTACTACGCCCAGGTGGTGGATGAGAAGGGGCAGGGGCTTTTTGAGCTCATCGCCGATCGCTACACCGGGGTGGTTTCCCCGGAACCTGGCCCCAACATGATGTGGAACACCCGTTACGGCATGATGGGCGGGCCCGTGCAGACTCCTGTCCGCTTCCCCTTGGCGGAAGCCAGGAAGCTGGCCGAGACCTTCCTGAAAGGCTACCTCCCGGGTGCCCAGGTGATGGAAGCCGGGGCTTTCCCCGGGTACTACACCTTTGACTTCGGGCGCAAGGAGGTGGAGGGCATGCTTTCCGTGAATGCCTACACGGGGGAGGTCTGGGTCCACACCTGGCATGGCTTCTTCCTGGGAGAGTGACCCCGGTAGGGCCCTTGCCCGGGGCAGCTGCCCCGGGCGGGGCCCAGGGCCTTTCCTATACCCCCCAAAACTCCTCAATACAACTTTCACGAAAGGCCTTTTCTCTCAGGTTCCGCTATCCTTTAGGTAGGGAGGGTACCATGACGGACTTAAGGAAAACCCTGAAGACCAGCCTGGCCGAGGCCCGGGCCCGGTTGGAAACCGCGCTAAGGGAAGAAGGTTTCGGCATCCTCACGGAGATCGACGTGGCCGCCACCCTAAAGGCCCGGCTGGGCCTGGAAAGGCCCCCATACCTCATCCTGGGGGCCTGCAACCCGAACCTGGCCGCCAAAGCCCTCGAGGCCGAACCCAATATCGGCCTCCTCCTCCCCTGCAATGCGGTGCTCAAGGAGGGGCCAGAGGGCGTGGAGGTCCTCTTGCAGGATCCCAGGGAGATGTTCCGGATCCTTCCTACAGAAACCCAGGAGGCGCTCAAACCCGTAGCCGAGGAGGCGAGAAACCGGCTGGAGAAAGCCTTGGCCAAACTCTAGGGGGTTCTGGAGGGACCTTTATACTTCCTTTACAAACCCCCCTTATCCTCATAAGGGTATGAATACCGACCGCCGAGCCCTTCTTAAGCTCACGGCAGGCCTTCTTCTATCTCCCCTGGCCCGGGGCCAGGCCTCCTTTCCCGAGCCCCCGGTGCTCAAAAGCCGGGACGGCCTCCTGCAGGTGCGGCTGAAGGCCGCCCCCACCCCCGTTACCGTAGCCGGGCGGGAGGCGCGGCTTTGGACCTATGGGGGCAGCTTCCCAGGGCCTACCCTCAGGGTGCGCCCTGGGGATACCGTGCGCCTCGAGCTGGAAAACCTCCTCCCCGAGTCCACGAACCTGCACTGGCACGGGCTTCCCATCTCCCCTAAGGTGGACGATCCCTTCCTGGAAATCCCGGCCAAGGAAACCTGGAGCTACGCCTTCACCGTTCCCCGGGACCTGGCAGGCACCTTCTGGTACCACCCCCACCTGCACGGGCGGGTGGCCCCCCAGCTCTTCGCCGGACTAGCGGGGGCCATTGTGGTGGAAAGCCCCGTGGACGGGATTCCCGAACTCCGGGAAGCCGAGGAGCACCTTTTGGTCCTCAAGGACCTGGAGCTCGCATCGGGCCGTCCCGCCGCCCACACCCCCATGGACTGGATCAACGGCAAGGAGGGCAACCTTCTTCTGGTCAACGGGGCTTCCCGCCCCACCTTGCGGGCCAGCAAGGCCACCTTGCGCCTCCGCCTCCTGAACGCCAGCAACGCCCGCTACTACCGGCTCCAGTTGGAAGGGCATCCCCTTTACCTCATCGCCAGCGACGGGGGCTTCCTGGAGGAACCCTATGAGGTCCCCGAACTCCTCCTGGCCCCCGGGGAACGGGCAGAGGTCCTGGTGCGCTTCCAGAAGGAAGGGGCTTTCCGCCTCCTCGCCCTTCCCTACGACCGAGGGGTCCACATGATGGGGGGGATGGAGCGCATGGGCCACGGAGGAATGTCCATGGGGACAAGCCAAAGGCCCCAAACCCTCCTCACCCTGGTGGCCCCGCCCCGCCCCAAACCCCTCCCCCTGCCCAAGGCCCTGGCCAAACTGCCCGCCCTCAGCCCCAACCAGGCCAGGGTGACCCGGCGCATCACCTTCACGGAGGACATGATGGCCGGGAAGTTCTTCATCAACGGCCGAACCTTTGATCACCTCAGGGTGGACTTCCAGGGACGGGCGGGGGACCTCGAGGTCTGGGAGGTGGACAACCAAGGGGACATGGACCACCCCTTCCACCTCCACACCCACCCCTTCCAGGTTCTCTCGGTGAACGGCAAGCCCCTTCCTTACCGCGCCCTCAAGGACGTGGTCAACCTGAAGGCCAAGGAGGTGGTGCGCCTTCTGGTTCCCCTTAGGAACCTTCCCGGGAAGACCGTCTTCCACTGCCACATCGTGGAGCACGAGGACCGGGGCATGATGGGGATTCTGGAGGTGAGCTAATGCCTCCCCACCACCATCACCACCACCATCACCACCCTTCCCACACTGCCTCTACTAAGGCTTTGGACCGGCATGCCGGCCATACCCCGGAGATGTTCCGGAATCGCTTCCTGGTCTCGCTTCTCCTCACCCTGCCGATCCTTTACGCCTCTGATGAGGTGAGGGGTTTCCTCCGCTTACCCCCCTGGGACGGGGTCCCTTGGATGCCCCTCCTCCTCGGAACCATTATCTACTTCTATGGCGGGGGCGTATTTCTCCAGGGTGCCAGCCGGGAGCTAAGGGGAAGGCGGCCGGGGATGATGACCCTGGTGGCCTTGGGGATCACCGTGGCCTTTGCCTACAGCCTGGCCGTGGAGCTGGGCCTAAAGGGGAAACCCTTCTGGTGGGAACTGGCCACCCTGGTGGATGTGATGCTCCTCGGCCACTTCCTGGAGATGAGGGCCATCCTGGGAGCGGGCGAGGCTTTAAAAGCCTTGGCCAAGCTGATGCCCCAGACGGCCCACCGGCTCCGGGATGGCCGGATTGAGGACGTGCCCACCGAGGCCCTAAAGGAAGGCGACCTCATCCTCATCCGCCCGGGGGAGCAGGTGCCCGCGGACGGCGTGGTGGTGGAAGGAGCCACCAGCATGAACGAGGCCTTCCTCACCGGGGAGTCCCGGCCCGTGGCCAAAGGGGTGGGGGACGAGGTGCTGGCTGGGGCGTTAAACGGGGAGGGGGCCATCCAGGTCCGGGTGACCCGCACCGGAACCTCCACCACCCTGGGGCAGATCATGCGCCTGGTGGAGGAAGCCCAGGTTTCCCGGAGCCGGTTTCAGGACCTTGGTGAACGAGTCGCGGGGTGGCTCTTCTACGTGGCGGTGCTGGGTGGAAGCTTAACCTTTATTTTTTGGATTGCCAGCGGTGAATCCTTGTCCTTCGCCCTGGAGCGGGCGGTGACCGTGGTGATTATCGCCTGTCCCCACGCTCTGGGCCTGGCCATACCCTTGGTGGTGGTCAACGCCACAGCCATGGCCGCCCAAAGGGGAATCCTCATCCGAAACCGGGAGGCCTTTGAGCGGGCCACGGGCCTCCGGTACGTGGCCCTGGACAAGACCGGCACCCTCACCGAGGGGCAGTTTGAGGTGCGGGCGGTGTATGCGGATGGCCTTGGGGAGCAGGAGGCCCTAACCTTGGCCGCGGCCCTCGAGGCCCTCTCCGAGCACCCCCTGGCCCAGGCCATCCTGGAGGCCGCCAAGGAGCGGGGGCTTCCCCTCCCCTCGGTCCAGGACTTCCGGGCCATCCCCGGGAAAGGGGTGGAGGGCCGGGTGGAACGCCGCCTCTACCGGGTGGGCCGCCCAGAGTGGGCGGGGGAGCTGGGCCTGGAAGTGCCCCCTTCCCTGCGGCAGGGCCTGGAGGAGGCCGAGGCCCGGGGGGAGAGCGTGGTGGCCCTGATGGACGAAAGTCGGGTCCTCGCCTACCTGGCCCTCCGCGACCGCCTCCGCCCCACGGCCAAGCAGGCGATAGACGCCCTGAAGCGCATGGGGATCACCCCGGTGATGCTCACCGGGGACGCGGAGGCCGTGGCCCGAACCGTGGCCCGGGAGCTGGGGATAGAGCGCTACCGCGCCCGGGTGCTACCCCAGGACAAGGCCCGTATCGTGCGGGAACTAAAATCCCAAGGCCCCACCGCCTTTGTAGGGGACGGGATCAACGACGCCCCTGCCCTCCTGGAGGCGGATCTTGGGGTGGCCATCGGAGCGGGGACCAATGTGGCCATTGAATCCGCCGATGTGGTGCTGGTCAAGAGCGATCCCCTGGACGTGGTCCGCCTCCTCCACCTGGCCCGGGCCACCCGGAGGAAGATGCTCCAAAACCTCTTCTGGGCCACGGGGTACAACATCGTGGCCCTGCCCCTGGCCGCCGGCGTAGCCTACCCCTTTGGCCTCCTGCTTCCCCCGGCCCTCGGGGCCCTCTTCATGAGCCTTTCCACGGTGGTGGTAGCCCTCAACGCCCTCCTCTTAAGGCGGGCGCGCCTGGATACCTAGGGCTAAACTGGAGGCATGGACTTCACCGCCTTAAGGGGGGACTTCCCCTTGATCGCCGGGCGGCCGGGCTTGGTCTACCTGGACTCCGCCGCCACCAGCCAGAAGCCCAAGCGGGTCCTGGAGGCCCTGGACCGCTACTACAAGGAGCTTAATGCCAACGTGCACCGGGGAGCCTACCGGCTTTCCGTGGCCGCCACCGAGGCCTACGAGGAGGCCAGGCGCCGGATAGCCCGCTTCCTTGGCGCCGAGGAAAGGGAGATTATCTTCGTGCGCAACACCACCGAGGCCATGAACCTGGTGGCCTACGCTTGGGGCTTAAGGAACCTTAAGGAGGGCGACGAGATCCTGGTCACGGAAATGGAGCACCACGCAGGGCTTGTGCCCTGGCACCTGGTGGCGGGGCTAACGGGAGCCCGCATCCGGGCCATACCCCTCACGGAGGAGGGCCGGCTGGACCTTTCCGCCCTGGACACCCTCCTCACGGAAAGGGTCAAGGTGGTTTCCGTGGTCCACATGTCCAACGTCCTGGGCACCATCAACCCCGTGGCGGAGATCGCCAGGAGGGCCAAGGAGGTGGGGGCCCTGGTGGTGGTGGACGGGGCGCAAAGCGCCCCCCACCTGCCCGTGGACGTGAAGGCCCTGGGGGCCGACTTCTTTGCCCTCTCTGGCCACAAGATGTTGGGGCCCACAGGGGCCGGGGTGCTCTTTGGACGGTACGAGGTCCTGGAGGGGATGATGCCCTTCCTGGGAGGAGGGGAGATGATCCGGGAGGTCCACGTGGACCGCTCCACCTACGCTCCCCCTCCCCAACGCCTTGAAGCCGGCACCCCCCCCATCGCCGAGGCCATCGCCTTGGGAGAAGCGGCCAGCTACCTGATGGAGATCGGCATGGAGCGGGTCTATGCCCATGACCGGGCCCTTTTGGAATACGCCTTAAAGCGCCTTGCGGAGGTGCCGGACCTCAAGGTGTACGGTCCCAAGGGGGAGGATCGGGGCGGGGTCATCCCCTTCACCTTAGGCCGCCTCCACCCCCATGACCTGGCCACCTTCCTGGACCAGGAGGGGATCGCGGTAAGGGCAGGGCACCACTGCGCCCAACCCCTGCACCGGAAGCTGGGCCTTGCGGCCACGGCCCGGGCGAGCTTCTACCTCTACAACACCTTCGAGGAGGTGGACCGGTTTGTGGAGGCCCTGCTAAGCATCCATGTCAAGTACCGGGCCTGGATATAATGGGGGAATCCATGAGCGTCCTTGACGAGCTTTACCGGGAGATCATCCTCAAGCACTACCAGAGCCCCAAAAACTTCGGGGTCCTGCCCCAGGCCACCAAGACCGCCGGGGGCATGAACCCTTCCTGTGGGGACCAGGTGGAGGTGATGGTGCGGCTGGAAGGGGATACCATCGCCGACATCCGCTTCCAGGGTCAAGGGTGCGCCATCAGCACCGCAAGCGCCTCCATGATGACCGAGCTGGTGAAGGGGAAGAAGGTGGCGGAGGCCCTGGAGCTTTCCAGGAAGTTCCAGGCCATGGTGGTGGAAGGAGCCCCCCCCGACCCGGCCCTTGGGGATCTCCTGGCCCTTCAGGGGGTGGCCAAGCTCCCCGCCCGGGTGAAGTGCGCCACCTTGGCCTGGCACGCCCTCGAGGAGGCCCTGCGGTGAGGCGTTACCCCGCCCACAAGGTGACCCCTTTGCTGGTCCAGTACCCCGACCTCATGGAGGCCTGGAAGGAGGCCGCCAAGGCTGGGCTCCTTAGGGCGGAGAGCCAGGATGGGCGCAACTACGTGGTGGTGGAAGACCCAAGCCTCATCGCCCGGCTCAAGGCCTTGGGCCTCGAGGGGGAATCCGTGAAGGAGGCCTAGATGCGCGGCGTGGTGTTTCTGCACGCTTTCCCCTACAACCCCCGGATGTGGGAGGAGGAGATGGGCTACTTTCGGGGACGGCTTCCCGTCCTGGCCCCCCATTACTTAGGGCTCTCCCTTTCCCAGGCAGCGGATAAGGTGCTGGGGGAGATGGATGAGGCGGGCCTCGAGGAGGCCGTCTTCGTGGGGCTTTCCATGGGGGGCTACCTCATCTTTGAACTTTGGCGCAGGGCCCCCGAGCGCTTCCTGGGCCTGGTGCTGGCGGATACCCGCGCGGGGGCCGACACCGAGGAGGGCAGGAAGAACCGCTATGCCCTAAGGGAAAGGGTTCTGGCGGAAGGGGTGGGCTTCCTCCCCGAGGCCCTTCTCCCAAACCACCTGGGCAAGACCACGCAGGAGGAGAAGCCTGAGGTGGTGGCAAGGGCCAAAGCCCTCATCCTGGAGGCCAGCCCCGAGGCGGTGGCAGGAAGCCTCCTGGCCCTGGCGGAACGGCCCGACTCCACCCCCCTTCTTCCCGGGATGCGCCGCCCGGCCCTGGTCCTGGTGGGGGAGGAGGACACCCTAACCCCCCCGGAGGAGGCCAAGCGGATGGCCAGGGCCCTGCCCGACGCCCGCATGCTCATCCTCCCCGAGGCGGGGCACCTGGCCAACCTGGAAAACCCCAAGGCCTTCCGCACGGCCCTTCTGGGCTTTCTGGCCGAGCTCTTCTAAAGGCGGAAGGCTTCCTCATAGTATGGGTTTGCTGGGGCTTAAGGGGCTACTCCCCCTTGGGTTCGCGGGCCATGAGGGCGGAAAGGGCCTTCAAGGGATCCAGCCCTTCGTAGACCACCTGGTACACCGCCTCAGCAATGGGTAGCTCAAGCCCGGTTCGCTCCCGCCAGGCCATGAGGGCCTTGACCGCATAGAGACCCTCCACCACCCCCCGGTCCTCGAGGCGCTCCAAAGCCTCGCCCCGCACCAGCCTCTCCCCCGCTCCCCGGTTCCGGGAGTGGAGGCTATAGGCGGTGGCCAGGAGATCCCCCAGGCCAGAAAGCCCATAAAAGGTAGCCTCCTCTCCCCCCTGGGCGGTACCGAAGCGCACCATCTCCCTAAGGCCCCGGGTAAGCAAAGCCGCCTTGGCGTTATCCCCCAGGCGGAGCCCGTCCACCATCCCCGCCGCCAGGGCCAGGATGTTCTTCAAGGCCCCGCCCAGCTCCACCCCCCGCCGGTCCTGGCTGGTGTAGACCCGGAAGGTGGGCCCGGAGAAAAGCTCCTGTACCCTTTTGGCCAGCTCCAAGGGACCCGCCGCCACGCCGGCGGTGGGGAGAAAGCGGGCCACCTCCTCCGCGTGGTTGGGACCGGAAAGGGCGGCCACGAACCTGCCAGTCAAGGCTTCCACCACCTCGCTGGGGGTGTGAAGCCTTCCCTCCTTGAAGAAAAGCCCCTTAGTGGCGGAAAGGTACCAAGGGGCCCGGGGCAGAGCCCTTAAGGTGTCCTCCAGGACCTTGGAGGGCAGGGCCACCACGGCCAGCTCCACTTCCTCCAAGGCCTCCTCCGGGTCGGCGGTGGGGTACAGGTAAGCGGGGAGGGCCACCCCCGGCAGGTAGTCCTTGTTCTCCCGGCTGGCCCTGAGGGCCTCCGCCTGCTCCTTCCTCCTGGCCCAAAGGGCCGTGGGAATCCCCTTGCTGGCCAGAAGGACCGCCAAGGCGGTGCCCCAGGCCCCAGCCCCCAGGATAGCCACCTTCATAGGAGCACGCTCACCTCCCAGGCCTCATACCAGGCCGCCAAAAGCAGGAAAAGAGCCCCCAGGTAGAAGGTGAGGAGCAAGGCCCTAAGCCCCTTCCTATACCCCTCCCCTCCCGCCGTCTTGGCCAGGAGGACAAGCCCCCCGAAGGTGACCAGGATGTAGGCCTGAAGCTCCAGGAGAAGGGTGGGGAGGTGAACCAGGAAGGCGGCGCCCAGAAGCGCCGGGGACAGAGCGAAGCCGAAGACCAGATAGCGAAGGGCGTTCAAAAGAAAGACGGGAACCCCCAAAAGCAAGGCGGGCAGAAGCCCGGTGAGGAAAAGCCCCTGGCCGAAGTTCCAGTGGAAGATCACCCCGGCCAAGACCAGGATGCCCTTTCCCGTGGCCTCCTCCAAGCCTATGGCCTCGAGGGCCCCTCCGAAAAGGGCCTGCACCGCCTTGGCCATCTCCGGCATCCCATAGGCCAAAAGGGCCCCCAGGCCAAAAAGGCCGTAAAGGAAGAGGTTGGTGAAAAGGTAAAGCCCCCTATAACCCCGGAGGAGGACAAGGGCTTCCAGAAGCCAAGCGCGGAAGGGGGACGGTTGGAAGAGGAGGAAGATCCAAAAGACCGAAAGGAGCAAAAACCCCCATCCCGCCGCTGGGGTGAGGAGGTACCCGGGGAGGGAAAGGCCTTCGGGGCGGAAGTAGACCCGCTTGGCCTCGCCGCCCTCCAGGACCACCACCACCTCCCCCACCTCTTCCCCCACGGCCGCAGGGAAGAGGACCCGGTTTCCCTCCACCCTAGGGCTATCCAGGTTGAGGGAGAGGCCCCTGGGGGGTGGTGGGAAAAGGGCGTAGCGCTCCAAAAGCTTCGGGGCCTCCACAGGGGAAGCCCTCAGGACCTCCTCGAGGCTCGGCGAAAGCTTTCCCGCAAGCCAGGCCTCCGCCGCCTGGCGGGCCAACTCCACCGCAGAAGAGGCCATGGCCCAGGGAAAAAGAACAAGAAGAAAGGCCAGAGGGCGCATGGCCTCAGACCTCCTCCAAGGGCACACCATCCCGGCACAGGGGGCAGGCTTCGGGAAGGTACTGGGGCACCTCCAGCTTCAGGAGGGCCCGGAAGGGAACACCGAAGTCCGCCTCCCCCCTGCTTCGGTCCACGATGGCCCCCACGCCCACCAAAACCCCTCCCCTGGCCTCCGCCGCCCGAATGGCCTTGCGCACGCTCTCCCCGGTGGTCACCACATCCTCCACCGCCAAAAAACGGTCCCCTGGGTTCACGGTGAGGCCCCTGCGCAGGGTCATGCCTCCCTGGCCATCCTTCTCGGCGAAGAGGGCCCTGGCCCCCAGGGCCTTGGCCACCACGAAGGAGAGCACCACACCCCCCAGGGCCGGGCCGATGACGAAATCCACCTTCTCGTCTTCAAATAGCTTGCCTAAGGCCTCCCCCACCGCCTCCGCATAGAGGGGATGCTGCAGGAGGGCAGCGGATTGCAGGAAGATGGGCGAGTGCAACCCCGAGCGCAGGAGAAAGTGCCCTTCCAGAAGGGCTCCCGTCCTGCGGTAGAGCTCCAGGACATCCATCCCCCCTACTCTACCAAAGCCCTATGGAAGTCCTCCGCCGCCTGTAAGGCTCCCTCCAGATCTGGCCTGCCCCCCGGATAGAAAAGGGCGCGGCTTGCGGTGTTCAAAAGGCCGGGGCCCTTCAAGGGCCTTCCCCCCTGGGCCCCTATGCCGGGGAGGAGGAAGGGAGCGCGGGGAGCCTTTTCCCGCACCGTCAAGACCACCTCCGGGTAAGTGGCCCCCACCACCATGCCCACGCGGCTCCACTCCCCTTCCCGGTATCCCTCCCCCTCCCGGGCCAGGGCCTCCGCCAGGTGGAGGTAAAGGGGCCTTCCCTCCACCAGAAGATCCTGCAAAAACCCTGATCCTGGGTTTGAGGTCTTGACCAGGACGAAAACCGCCCCCTGGCTTTCCCGGGCCGCCTGGAAGAAGGGTGTGAGGGTATCCAGGCCCAGGTAGGGGTTCACGGTGAGGGCGCTTCCAGGAAAGCGCAGGAGGTAGGCTCGGGCGTAAGCCTCGGCGGTGGAACCGATATCCCCCCGCTTCCCGTCAAAGATCACGGGCAGGCCCATGACCCGTGCGGCGCTGGCCAGCTCAAAAAGAAGCCCGAGCCCCTCCGGGCCCAGGGCCTCAAAGAAGGCCAGCTGGAACTTGACCGCAGCCAGCCTGGGAGCCAAGGCCTCAAGAAGCTCCACCGTGTACCGCTTCAAGTGGGCAACGGGCTCACGCCCGTGAAGCTCGGGCCTGGGATCCACCCCGAGGACCAAAGGAGGGCGGGAAAGCGCCAGGAGAAAGTCCATGCCTTCCACTATA
>NZ_ATNI01000120.1:0-929 GCF_000511705.1 Thermus sp. NMX2.A1 | reverse complement strand
GGCCCTATAGGCCGCCTGACGGCATGCGTTGGAGCAGTAGCGCTTGTCCCCCCGGCCCAAAATGCCCCCACCACACCAGACGCATAGACGCTCTTTCTTTCGCGCCTGAGCCAGTTGGAGGAGGGCGAGGTGGTAAACCCCGCCCGTAGCAACCCACTTAGGGGCCGCAAGAGGTAGCTCCGGCTCCTCGGGACGGTTAGAGAAGAAGGGCCAGAACTCACCCCGGCTGTCAAGAACCAGCCCGCTAAGGGCGGCCTCTCTAAGCCAAGCCCGGACTACTTGAGTCTTGGGCTTCTTGCGCCAGAGGGCTTCCAGGACATTCAGGGCCCATAGGGGAATATCAGGTGAGTTACCGGACTGGCTTCTCACTAGGTCATTGGACCCGGAAGCAAACTCTAGCCCGAACCTGGAGAAGACTTCCCGGCGGATTTCCTTGTACGAGTGCCCATCGCTGAGAAGGCGAAGGACGATGCGCCAAGCCCCTACGGCGTAGGCCGCGGCCAACCACGAAACCAAATCCTCCCCCGAAACCAGAGGAGGCCATGCGGCCCTTTCCACCTTGAAGGGGACGAGAAGGCCCGCGTTCTCTGCGGCCCAGAGAACGGCTTCCCGCGTAGGGCTTCCTTTGGCGTAGGGGTTTGAGTCTTTCAACGCCGTCCTGAATACCCGGGACAGGGCCTCAAGAGGCGAAACGGGTTTTCCTTGAGGCAAGTCCTGAGCCAGGAGGGACCTGCGCACGAGCCTGGGGAAGACGCTTCGGGCTGGCCGTTGAAGCACATGTTTCCTCCATGTGCCCCTCTCGGTTGAGAGAAAAGCGACCAAGGGGGAAACCCCCTCCCATTCGGGAAGCTCCTCGGGCCCATCGGCCCAGGCTACGGGCACCCTAACCGGGTGGGCGGTTAGCGTTACGGCTACCGTTACGGATACAG
>NZ_ATNI01000119.1:0-33851 GCF_000511705.1 Thermus sp. NMX2.A1 | reverse complement strand
CTAGAAGAGGCCTTTAGCCGTCAACTTTCCTGGATGCGTCAGGGAATCCTGGATGCCGGGGGCATACCCCCTTCAAGTGCTCCAGGAGTTTTACGTGGTCACCACCCGTAAGCTCCAAGCCCCCCTTTCCCCGGAGGTGGCCCGCCATGCGTGATAGGGTATAGCCTATGGACGGGAACGCTCCCGATCCCAGGTACTGGGAAAAGATGCGCCTGGTGGCCGAGGTCTTGAAGGCGGTGGAAGGCCCCATCTACATCGCCACCCACGTGGACCCCGATGGGGATGCTATAGGAAGCTCCTTAGGCTTATACCGGTCCCTTAAGGCCCTGGGCAAAGAGGCCTACTGGGTGGCCGAGCCCCCTAGGTTCCTGCGCTTTTTGCCGAAGGAGGAGGAGTACTCGGATCCCGTGGACAAGCTTCCCGTGGGGGCTACCCTGGTGGCCCTGGACAGCGCCGAGCCTAGCCGGGTGGTGGGGGTGCCGGTGGAGGGTTTTGTGATCAACATTGACCATCACGGCACCAATCCCCGTTTCGGGCATATCGCCGTGGTGGATCCCTCCAAGGCGGCCACCGCCCAGATGGTGAAGGACCTCATTGATCTCCTGGGGGTGGAGTGGACGGCGGAGATCGCTACCCCCGTTCTCACCGGCATCCTCACCGACACCGGCAACTTCCGCTTCGCCAACACCACCCCCGAGGTTCTGCGGGTGGCGGCGGAGTTGGTGGGGTACGGGGTGAAGCTGGCCGAGCTTACGGATCGGCTTCAGTTCCGCCCCCCCTCCTACTTCCGCCTCATGGGACAGGTGCTTTCCACCGTGGCCTTCCACTTTGGGGGGCTTCTCGTCACCGCCCACCTTCCCGAGGATGCCAAGCGGGAGGAGGAGGACTCCGACGACTTCGTGGGGCTCATCCGCTACGTGGAGGGGAGCGTGGTTTCCGTCTTCCTGCGCAAGCGGGAGGAAGGGGTGAAGGTGTCCATCCGCTCCCGGGGTGGGGTTTCCGCCCAGAACATCGCCCTGAAGCTTGGGGGTGGGGGGCATGTGCCCGCTGCCGGGGCCACCTTAAAGGACGTTGACCTGGACCGGGCCTACGAGCTGGTCCTCGAGGCGGTGGCGGAAGAGCTTCGGCGGGCAGGGTACCTCTAGGGCCTGGGGGGGCGCCAGACGAGGGAGGGGGCCCCTAGGCCCTCGGGTGCCACCTCCTCTCCTGGTTTCACCAGGCGCTTTAGGCGGTAAAGGCCTCCCCGTCCAGGAGCTCAAGCCGCACCCCTTCCGGCACCTCCTTAAGGAGGGCTTCAAACTCCTCCTTGCGGATGCGGTGGCGAACCATGTTCTCCCAGTTTACCAGGATCTAGGCCCCGTACTTGAGAAGTTTTCCCGCATGGGCAAGGAGGAGGGGCATGAGCTCCATCCCTCTCAGGTGGCCCAGGCTTCCCTTGGCGGCCTCGCTTTCCGTGAAGCGCTGGGCGGCATCCCTTCGCAGGTAAGGGGCCTTGAGGAGGAGGGGCACAGGGTGCCAGGAATGGGCCCTCAGGAGGGCGGGGGTGGAGTGGTCCCCGGTGATGGCCAGGACATCCGGCTTTAGGGCAAGGATTTCCGGAAGAAGGGCGTCGAAGCGCTCGATCTCCGCCACCTTGCCCGGGAAATCCCCATCTTCCCCCTTGGCGTCGGTCTTCTTGAAGTGGAGGTAGAAAAAGTCGTAGCTCTCCCAGTTTTCCCTTAGGGCCTTAAGCTTCCCCTCGTGGGCATCGCCTTCCCCTTCCACGGGCAGGACCTCCATGCCCACCAGGCTGGCCAGACCCTTGTACATGGGGTAGCTGGCGATGGCGGCCGCCCTGACCCCGTAGACCTCCGTCATGCTGGGAAAGGAAGGCCTTCTTGAGGCGCCCCGGAAAAGCGCCCCGTTGATCTTGGGCTCGTCCCTGAGCACCTCCCGGATGCGCGCCGAAAGGAGGTTCACCACCCGGGCGGTTTTCCTGGAGGCTTCGTCTAGGGCCTGGGCCTCGAGGGGAGGGAGGCCGGTCTTCTGGGGGTCGGTGTCCGTGAGGCCATCCCCCAGGCCCTCGCCTCGGAGGACCACCAGGAAGCGGTGTTCGCTTTCCGTGTAGAAGTAGACCGCCACGTCCTCAATGCGGGGGATAGCCTCCTGGAGCTTGGCCACCACCCGTTGGTTCTCCTCCGTGCTGGGGCGGCCCGCCCGGCGGTCCAGAACCTGTCCATCTGGGCCTAAGGTGGCGAAGTTCCCCCTTAAGGCCACGTCCCCATCCCGGAAGTCCACACCGAGGCCCAGGGCGCTTAGGGCTCCCCGGCCCACCAGGTAGCGGAAGGGGTCGTAGCCGAAAAGGGCCAGGTGCCCGGGGCCGGAGCCCGGGGTAAGGCCGGGGTAGACCGGGGTGAGGAGGCCGAGGGCGCTTTCCCCCGCCAACCGGTCCAGGTTCGGGGTTCTGGCGGCCTCCAGCTCCGTGGGCCCCCCGGGCTCGAGGGGAAGCCCCCCTACCCCGTCCAGGACCACCAGCAGGATCTTGGTGTCGCTTTTTTGCTGAAGCTCCTTGAACACGGCGAAGAGGTCCATGCCGCCATTTTATGGCCTTGATAAGATGGGCGGGTATGGCGAAGGAGAAGGGCCTAACCCCGCAAAGCCAGGATTTCAGCGAGTGGTACCTCGAGGTCATCCAGAAGGCGGAGCTCGCCGACTACGGACCGGTCCGGGGCACCATCGTGGTGCGCCCCTATGGCTATGCCCTTTGGGAAAACATCCAGGGGGTTTTGGACCGCATGTTCAAGGAAACCGGCCACCAAAACGCCTACTTCCCCCTCTTCATCCCCATGAGCTTCCTGAAGAAGGAAGCCGAGCACGTGGAGGGGTTTTCTCCCGAGCTTGCGGTGGTGACCCATGCCGGGGGTGAGGAGCTAGAGGAGCCTCTGGCGGTGCGTCCCACCTCGGAAACCGTGATCGGCTACATGTGGTCCAAGTGGATCAAAAGCTATAGGGACCTGCCCCAGCTTCTCAACCAGTGGGGCAACGTGGTGCGCTGGGAGCTTCGCACCCGGCCCTTCCTGCGCACCAGCGAGTTTTTGTGGCAGGAAGGGCACACCGCCCACGCCACCCGGGAGGAGGCGGAGGAGGAGGTGCGCAGGATGCTTTCCATCTACGCCAAGCTGGTCCGGGAGTACGGGGCTATCCCTGTGGTGGAGGGCATGAAGACGGAAAAGGAGAAGTTCGCCGGGGCCGTCTACACCACCACCATCGAGGCCCTGATGCGGGATGGCAAGGCCCTGCAGTCGGGCACCAGCCACTACCTGGGGGAGAACTTCGCCCGGGCCTTTGACATCAAATTCCAGGACAAGGACCTCCAGGTGAAGTACGTGCACACCACCAGCTGGGGGCTTTCCTGGCGCTTCATCGGGGCCATCATCATGACCCACGGGGACGACCAAGGGCTCATCCTGCCTCCCCGCCTGGCTCCCATCCAGGTGGTGATCGTGCCCATCTACCGGGAGGAAAGCCGGGAGAAGGTCCTGGAGGCGGCCTTTGACCTGAAGCGGCGCCTTCTCCAGGCGGGGCTTCGCGTGCATTTGGACGACCGGGACCAGCACACCCCCGGGTACAAGTTCCACGAGTGGGAGCTTAAGGGGGTTCCCTTCCGCCTCGAGCTTGGACCCAAGGACCTCGAGGCGGGCGAGGCCGTGCTGGCCAGCCGCCTGGGGGGAAAGGAGCGCCTGGCTCTAGAAGCCCTCCCCACCGTGCTACCCGAGAAGCTGGATGCCTTCCACCAGGCCCTTTACCAACGGGCCCTGGATTTCCGGGAGGCCCACACCCGCAAGGTGGACACCTACGAGGAGTTCAAGGAGGCGGTGCAGGAGGGCTTCGCCCTGGCCTTCCACTGCGGGGATCGGGCCTGCGAGAAGGCCATCCAGGAGGAAACCACCGCCACCACCCGGTGTGTGCCCTTTGAGGCCGAACCCGAAGAAGGCTTTTGCGTCCGTTGCGGTAGGCCCTCCGCCTACGGCAAGCGGGTGGTCTTCGCCAAGGCGTACTAAGCTTCTCGGCGCCTTCTCCCCTCTCGCCAGTCCCGGACGGGCGGGGTGGGGGATTGCGCCTTCTTGAAAGCTTCTTGACAGGGAAGGGGGGGGGGGCGTGGTAACCTCACCCTTGAGGGGGTTGAGCCATGCGCAAATTCCTCTTGGTGCTGATGGCCTTTGGGCTTTTGGCCTATGCCCCGTTGGGCGCTAGGGCGCAGGGGCACATCCTGGCCCTGGGAGTACGGGGTGAAGTTCAAACAGTTGAGTGGGCTACTTCCTTGCTTGAATCTCCTTCGCTTTTTTCGGATGAGGAGCTAGCTCTTTACGAGGGAGAGGGAGTTATCGCGGGGGTTATTGGTGGTCTTTCAGGGGCGATTAGTGCTGCTTTAGCGTATACGGTAGATGCAGCCATAGGTTGCAATACCGGGCGTTGCGATGCGAATGCTCGTGACTTTGCGGCGAACGTTGGTAAAGGTTTTGTTTATGGATTTGTGTTTGGACTCTTAACTTCGCCTTGGTGAGGTATGGCGATGATGTGGAAACTTAGGCCTTGGCAATCCTTTCTTCTTGTGGCTTTAGCTTTCTTTGGACTCATTAACCTGTTTACGTTGGTGCTCGACAAAAGAGTAGAGGCTAGAGAAGCTCCTGGGCTACTGTTGCAGGCCTTTTTCTTCAGTTTCCTGTATCATGCCACACTCTCTTGGGTGAAAAAGGTTGGCGAATGGCGTGCTTTGGGCGTTCTTTCCTTGGTCGCCTTAATTGTTGTGGGTTTATCATTTCTTGTTGTTCTTTTCTACTCCCGCGGATACTGAGCCTTAGCCTTTGATGATTTTCTTGTCAGATCAAACACCAGGCTGGTTCTACTCAGGATGGCTAGGGTGGAGCTAAGAGGTAACACAGGAAGGCGTAAGTCAAAAGATGGCTTGTGTCCCCGCGGCTCCTATATTGCATCTCATCCTCCCACTTCTCTTCTGGGTGTTTTTTGCCGAAGCAAGTGCCCTGTCTTCTTATCGCACCCTTCGCTACACCCACGTCGTCGGCCAGACGGACTGGTACACCTGCGGCGCGGCGGCGGTGGCCACGCTGCTCACCCACTACTATGACGACCCGGCCACGGAAGGCGAGGTCCTAAAGGTGGCCGTGCGTGAGACGGAGGCCTCGGGGAAGGACCCGCGGGAGGGGCTTACCGCCCTTTCCCTGAAGCGGTACCTGGAGGGGCGGGGGTACGAGGTGAGGGCCTACAGGGTGAACCTGGAGCAGCTCGCTGACTACTTCCGCTGGGGCGGGCTTCCGGTCATCGGTCACGTCACCAAGCCCCAGCTCCACTTCCTGGTGATCGCGGGTCTCGTGGACCCGCCCGGGGGCGGCCCTGCCCAGGTGCTCCTCGCCGACTCCTCGTGGGGCCGGCGCATCGTACCCATAGAGGCCCTAGTGACGGAGAAGGGCTTCTCCGGGGTCATCCTGCTGGCCCTTCCCCGGTCGGCGGCCCAGATGGGGCGGGTAAGGGCCAACCAGGAGGCGGAGCTCTCCTGGGCGCTTTCCCGGCTTCGCCGGCTGGAGGCCCTCGGGGGGAGGTGGCCTTGAGGCTTCTGCCCCTCTTCCTGGCCTTCGCCGCCTGGGCCCTGGCCCAGGTGGACCCCTTGCGCCCGGCGGAGGAGCCCCCCCTGGGCTACCGCCTCACCCTCTCCTACGCCCCCTCTGCCCTCCAAGGGGTGGGGGCGGACGAACGGGGTCCCTACGCTTTCCTGCGGGTGGGGCACGGATTGAGCCTGTCCTTGGGTCTCAGCTACCGGGTGGCTCCAGACCTCTTCCTGGAGGGCAGGCTGGGGGGCGGCTACACCCTCTTTGGGGAGAGGCGGGACTACGGGGAGGCAGGGGAAGTCCTCTGGCGAGGGGAGGGCAGGCCTTCCCTTGGGGTGGGGCTGGCCTACCGGTTTCCCGACCTCTGGGGCCGCCCCCGGGTGCGCCTGGGGCTGGGGTACCCCTGGGCCCTGGAAGGGGAGGCCAGTGGGAGCCTCCTCAGGGATCTGGTGGTGGCCACCTGGGCCCTGGGGGTCTCCTACCCCCGGGGCGGTGTGCCTCTCCTGGGGCTGGGCTTGGGCTTATCCCTGGTGGCCAACGAGGTGTGGAGCCTAGGGCTTGGGACCTCCCTCTCCCTGCCTCTGGGGCTGGAGCCCCCCGGGGGAGCCCTCCTCCTGCGGGCGGGGTACGCCCTGGACCCCGAAGGGAAGGGAGAGGTGGGGGTGTGGGTAAGGTACGGCGACGGGGGCTTTGCCCTAGGCCTGGAACTCACGGGCCCCCTCTAGCCTCAGCGGAATAGGGCTTCCTCCAGGGGGAGGCTCACCTGGGCTTCCAGGGTTTCTCCCCGGGAGAAGAGGACCCACCGGTCCCCCGTCCGGAGGTAGCCCTCCGACCTCACGGGATAGCCCGCGCTCCCCTCCTTCCGAAGGTCCCGGTAGAGGGTCAGGGTCTCCATCCCGAGCACGGGGGAGAAGTGCCCCTCCCCCACCACCTTCCCTTCCTGTACGTAGACCTCTCCCTCGTAGGGTTTAGCCTCCAGCACTCCCTTGGGGAGACAGGCGTGGGACCGGCGCGCCACCCGGTAGGCCTCCGCCTCGCTGCCATCGGGGAGGGTCACTTTCCCCAGGGAAGCCACCTCGTCATAACCGAAGGCGGCCCCGGTGAAGCCTGTCTGCCAGGCGAAGATGAGCTCCAGGAAGAGGCGGTCGTCCAGGGGGGTTTCCCTGCCGTCCGGGAGGCGGAGGAACTGGCGCTCCCGGGTGTAGACCAGGGTGGCGGGCGCCTTCTCGCCCTCGGGGGCGATCTCCAGGCGAAGGCGGCAACCGCCGAGGTCAAGGTAGGTCCGGATCCGCAAGACCTGCGTTTCCTGGCCCTCGGGGGTGAAGTAGACTACCCGGTCCAGGCCCTGGTAGGTCTTGCCCCTCCAGTCGCCGAAGGCGGCCTTGAGGGCGGATTCCACCACTTCCTTGGGGGACTGGGTGAGGGCCAACGGGCTGAACAAGGCCAGAATCAGGGCAAGGGATCGTTTCATGGTATGAGCTTAACATTCCTTCGTGTGCTACCTCATAGCTCCACCCCGGCCATCTTCAGGAGCACCCGGCTACGGATGAGGTTGTGAACGAGCAGGATGAGGTTCACCCGGGCCACCAGACCCCAGTAGGACCGCGCTTCTATCCGATGAAGCCCCAAAGACCGGACCATCACGCTGAAGCGGGTCTCTATCCAGTTCCTGACCCTCCCCATCCACTCTCTCCACCCCGTCTCCACCACCTTCCCTCCCCTGACCCGATAGGGCGGGGTCTTGACCCCCTGGACCCAGCGGAAGCCCCGGTCCCCCAAGACCGCGGGCAGACCGTCCAGCAGGTCCCTCCCCCAGGTCTCCCGGGCGTTGCCGGGGAGAATGGCCCAACGAAAAAAGAGGCCCCGCTCGTTCATCACCGGCATGAGAACGTAGCCCGCGAAAGCCCCCAGGGGTCCCACCCCCACGGCGGCCTCAGGAAGAGAGAGGCCGTGAATCCGGTGGCCGTGAGCCAGGGGGATGGGTTTAAGGTCCACCAGCTGCAGGAGGCCTTTTCCCCCGGAGAGCCTCATGGCCAGGTGAGCCAACAGCCCCTGGGCCTTCTGAAGGACCCGGTAGAAGCGAGAGCTGCTTCCCCGAAGGGGAACATCTTGGGGTGGGGGAGGGAGGGGAAGTAGGCCTTGAGGGTGGTCTTGGCGGCCAGGTAGCCTTTGGCGAGGTCCTGGCCCTGGCTGCTTCCCCGTAGGGGAACATCTTGCGGAGGAGGAAGATGGCGAGGGCCAGGAGTTCGGCCAGGGTGGCCTTTTGGTGCTTTTGCTTTTTGGGGAGCTTGAAACCTTGAGCGACGAGGGCTTTGAGTTCGTCATCCACCCAAATGTAGGTAGCCACGATGAGGGTCTCTGCGTCAAGATAGTAGGTCAGCCAAGGGCTACGTTCTGGGGGTGCTCACGATCTTGCCGCATGGCACCCCCTCTTTTTTCACACCCCGAGGGTCTAGGTCAAGTAGCACACGAAGGCATTAAGTGGGGTACCATGGGGGCACGATGCGCGTCTTGGGGCGGAGGGTCTACTGGCGCTGGTACGGGGAGGTCCTCCTGGAGGGGGGCGTGACCTTGCGCATGACCGGGGACGTGGCCAAGTGGCTGAGGCCCGGGGATAGGGTGAGGCTTCGCACCGAGTTCAAGAAGCCCGTCCTCGGCTTTGACGAGTACGCCCTCGAGGGCGCCTTCCCCCTCTGGCCCCCCTTCGCCAAGACCCTGGAGCACGTGCGGGAAAGCCCCCTGGGGGGCGAGGCCTACCGCTACCGCCTGAGGGTGCGGGAGGCCACCTACGAGGGGGATTTTGAGGCCATCGCCGAGCTGGAGCAGTTCCACTACGCCTCGGAGAAGGAGGTGGTGGCCCTTTGGGTGTGCACCCAGTGCCACAAGACGCTGTTGGCCAACGCCAAGCCTCTTTGCGACTGCGGCGGGGAGGCGAGGCTTAAGGAGATCCGAGGGTCCACTCCGGCAAGCCGCTTTCTGGTTTTGGAGCTTGTGGAGCGGCTTCCCTTTGAGCCCCGGATCCTGGGCTACCTGCGCCTGGACCCCCCCATTCCCCGGATGCACCGCAGGGTTCCTGGGGGCGTGGAGCGGAACATCCGGGAGCGCATCTTTCCCAAGGACTGGTTCCACCCGACCTTTGAGGGCGGGAAGGACTGGGAAAGCGCTCTGGACCGGGTGCACACCGCCGCCAGCCGCATCGCCCGGGTGGTGGTGCACCCCGACTACCGCTCGGAGGGCCTGGGGGCTCTTTTGGTGGAGCTGGCTTTGGCGTGGGTGAAGGAGCGGGCTGTGCCCGAGGGAAGGCGGGAGAAACACCTGGTGTACACCGTGGCCCAGATGGCCCGCTACCACCCCTTTTTTGAGAAGGTGGGCTTCCGCTACCTCTTCGACACCGCCTCGGGAAGGCCCGTGCTCTTCTATCCCCTTACGGAGGAGGCGGAAGGGTATTTGGAGCGCTTCCTCCGGGAAGACCCCTACGCCCAAGAGCACGGGGGGAGGCTTTTTAGGCCCCGGTTTGGCCGGGTGGAGGGGCTAAAGGGGCCCATCCGCCTGGAAGGGGTCCACAAGGGCTACCGGAGCCATCTGGAACTAAAGGGCCTCTCCCCGGAGGTGCGGGGGGCCCTCGAGGCCTTCGGGGTGAAGGCCCGGGTGGTGGAGCGGGCAGTACTCCGGGGAGCAAGCCTGGAGATTCCTCCGGGAAACCTGGTGGTCCTGGCGGGGGCGAGCGGGGCGGGGAAGACCACCCTCCTTAGGCTCCTTTTGGGCGAGGCGCCCGATAGGGGAGAGGTGGCCTTGCCCCCGGGCAAGCGGGTGGCCTACATCCCGGGGGAAAGGGAAGTGGACCTCGGGGAGGACCCCATCCTGGAAAGCGCCTACCGCAAGCTTGGGGACGTGGGGGCGGCCATTGAGGTGTTAAACCGGGTGGGGCTTTCCGACGCCGTGCTCTACCGGGCCAGGCCGAAGGAGCTTTCCACGGGCCAGCGGGAGCGCTACCGCTTGGCCCTCCTCCTGGCCCAGCGCCCCGACCTCCTCCTGATCGACGAGTTTGCCGCTCACCTGGACGTGCCCACCGCCAGGCGGGTGGCCCTGGGTCTTGGGAAGCTGGTGCGCCAGGCGGGGATCACCCTGGTGGTGGCCACCCACCGCCAGGAGGTGATCGCTTCCTTGGATCCCGACCTCCTGGTCTTCGTGGGGTACGGGGGGCTTATGGCCATACCTCGGAAAGATCCACGAACATGACCCTGCCGGGCTTTTTGGGTACGAAGAGGGGTTTTTCGTAGCGGAAGGCGTTGTGCAAAACCCAGGCGTAAAGGGGCTGTTCCCCGGCATAGGCCCTGAGAAAGGCTTCCTCCGCCAGGTGCTTTTCCGGGTGGGCCAGAAGCTCCTCCACGGTGAAGGGTCCCTGCACGTCCAGCAGGTCCGCCTGGCCGATGAGATACCCCCCGGTGATGATCCCCAAGGGACCCCGGTGTCGGGTCTGGCGTTTGCGGATCTCCCAGGTCTTCCTTCCGTCCACGATGAAGCTGGCGTAAGGCTCCCGCACGATGAGGCCCAGCTTGGGCTTTTCCACGCCCTCATTGTAGAGTAGACCCCGTGGGTTGCCCTAAGGAAGGGCAAAAGGAGAAGAAAGCGCGGGCCTTGGCCATCCTTAAGGCCCTGAAGGCGGCGTATCCGGGGGCTAAAACGGAGCTAAAGCACAATAACCCCTTCCAGCTTTTGGTGGCCACGGTGCTTTCCGCCCAGGCCACGGACAAAAGCGTAAATGAGGCCACCCCGGCCCTCTTTGCCCGTTTCCCCGACCCCCAGGCCCTGGCCAAGGCGACTCCCGAGGAGGTGGAGCCCTATATCCGGCGCATCGGCCTTTACCGCACCAAGGCCAAAAACCTGGTGGCCCTGGCCCGGAGGCTGGTGGAGGAGCATGGGGGGGAGGTGCCGAGGGATAAAAAGGCCCTGATGAAGTTGCCCGGGGTGGGTTGGAAGACGGCCACCGTGGTCCTGGGAGCGGCCTTCGGCGTGCCGGGTATCGCCGTGGACACCCATGTGGCCCGCCTGGCGCGGAGGCTTTGCCTTTCCCTGGCCAAGGCTCCCGAAAGGATCGGGGCCGAACTGGAGGCCCTTTTCCCCAAGGAGGAGTGGGTGTTCGTCCACCACGCCCTGGTCCTTCACGGGCGGTACGTGTGCCTGGCCCGTAGGCCCCGGTGCGGGGCCTGTTCCCTGGCGCCTCACTGCCCAAGCCGGCAGGGGTAGGGGCCCTGGATCCGGGCTTGTTTCCTTGGAGAAGGGTTTCGTGAAGTATATACTCGGTTTACCAGCTTATCGCTTCCTCGCGGCCAGCTTCCTCTGGTCCTTCGGGGCTAACCTCATCTACTTTTTCCTGAACTTTCACCTCGAGGGCCTAGGCTATGGCCGCCAGGCCATAGGGCTTGCCCAGGCCCTGCTTCTTCTGGTGGGCGTGGTTTCTGCCCTCCCTCTGGCCTACCTCATCCCCCGCCTGGGCTACCGGAAGAGCTTTCTCCTGGCTTTGGCCCTGGCGGTGGGAAGCGGGCTTCTTTTGGGGTTTGGTCTGCTGGTGTTCCCCTCGTTGGCGGGGTACGGGCTGGCGGGAGCCTTGGTGCAGGGGGCGGGGGCACCTCTCATGGCCCGGTTGATCCCTGCCGAGAGGCGGGTTTCCCTTTTCAGCCTGCAGGCGGCCTTGACCACTGCCTCGGGCTTTTTCTCCACCCTTTTGGCCGGTGCCCTTTCCGAATGGGTGGGGGCCAGGTGGGTGATCCTCTTCGCCCTTCCCTTTTTCCTCCTGACGCTTCCCTTTCTGGTTGGCCTTCCCGAAGGGCAGGGAACACCCCCCAGGCTGAGGGGGCGGTTTGGGATTTGGCTGCGCCTCTTTTTGCCCCAGGCGGTGATCGGGTTTGGGGCCGGGCTGGTCATCCCCTTCTTGAACCTGTACCTTCGGGAAAAGTTTGGCCTCAGCTACGGAACCACGGGGCTGGTCTTCGCCCTTTCCGCCTTGGCTACTGGGGTAGCCATGTTGCTCCAGCCCCTTCTGGTGCGCCGGCTTGGGAAACTGGGGGCCATCGTGTTCGTGCAGGCCTTGTCCCTGCCCTTTATGGCCATCCTGGCCTGGGTGCCTTGGCTACCCCTGGTTACCGTGGCCCTCCTCATCCGGGGAGCCCTCATGAACGCTGCCGGGCCTGTGTACGCCGCCTTGGTGATGGACTACCTGGGGGAAGACGAGCGCCCGGGCTTCTTCCTGATGGAGTCCGCCCTCTGGAGCCTTCTCTTCGCCTTGGGGAGTGCCTTGTCCGGCATGGTGCAGGAGGCCTGGGGCCTTGTCGCCTTCAACTACCTCTTTGCCCTTACCCTGGGCCTTTACGCCGTGGGGATCGCCCTTTGGTCCTGGACCTTTGGCCGCTTGCGGGCCGCCTACCGGGAATCTTCTTCCTGAGGCCTTGGCCTTTGCCCTAGACTGGGCCTATGCGCACGGGCATCAGCGTGGAGGAAGCGTTGGAGCTGGTCCTGGCGGAGGCCAAAGGGGAGCTTCCCGTGGAGGAGGTACCCCTGAAGGAAGCCTATGGCCGCGTCCTGGCGGAGGACCTGGTTTCCTTGGTGAACCACCCCGACCAGGACGACACCGCCATAGATGGCTACGCCTGCCGAGAGGAGGACACCCTGGGGGCGAGCCGGGAGAACCCGGTGCGCCTCAGGGTCATCGGGGAGTCGCCGGCGGGAAGGCCCTTTGCCGGACGGGTGGGGAAGGGGGAGGCGGTGGCCGTTTACACCGGAGCTCCCATCCCGGAGGGCGCGGATGCCGTTATCCGGGTGGAGGACACCCGGCGGGAAGGGGATTACGTGCTCCTCTTCGCCCCGGCGAGCCCCAAGGACATCCGGCCCCAGGGGGATGACCTAAGAAAGGGGGAGGTGTACCTGCGCCGGGGGGACCTCCTCACCCCGGGAAGGCTGGGCCTGGCGGCGGCCATGGGCTACCCGCGCCTTAAGGTCTTCCGGCGCCCCCGGGTGGGCATCCTTTCCACGGGGGATGAGGTGGTGGAGCCAGGGGAGCCCCTGCCCTTTGGGGGGGTTTATAACTCCAACGCCTACAGCCTTCTGGGATTGGTGAAGGAGGCGGGGGGTGAGCCCGTCCTTTTGGGCAAGGTGGAGGACAGGCCGGAAACCGTGTTGGAGAAGCTGGAGGCGGCAGGGCCCCTGGACCTCCTCCTTACCTCCGGGGGGGTATCCATGGGGGAGTACGATGTGGTGCGTAAGGTTTTGGAGACAGCGGGGGAAGTGGTCTTCTGGAAGGTGAAGCAGCAGCCTGGGGGGCCCCTGCTCCTGGCCCGTTTGGGTGGGCTTCCCATCCTTGGGCTTCCGGGAAACCCGGTTTCCAGCATGGTTACCTTCTTCCTCTACGGCAGACCCTTCCTCTTCCGGCTCCAGCGCCGCACCGACTCCCCTTACCGCTCCCTCGAGGCCAGGGTCCTTACCCCCTTTAAGGGCGCCCAGGGCAAAAAGGTCTTCCGCCGCGGGGTGCTCTCCTTTGAAGGGGAGCTTGTGGTGCGCACCACCGGGAGCCAGTCCAGCGGGGTCTTGCGCTCCATGGCCCTGGGCAACGCCCTGGTGGTCCTCCCCCCCGACCGGGATGCCAGGGAAGGGGAAAGGGTGGAGGTCATTCCCTTGACATTCGTGCTCTAGTTCACTAAACTTGAAAGGTTTACGGGCTTTGCCCCTCCTTTTCGGGCGCGGGTGGGGCCCGGGAAGCGAGAGAGAATGGAGTTCAAAGACTTTCCCCTGAAGGACGAGATTAAGGAAGCCCTTTTGCGCCGGGGTATCACCGCCCCCACCCCCATCCAGGCGGCGGCCTTGCCCCTGGCCCTCGAGGGCAAGGACCTCATCGGCCAGGCCCGCACGGGCACCGGCAAGACCCTGGCCTTTGCCCTGCCCATTGCCCAGGCCCTGGAGGCCTCCAAGGAGCGGGGCCGCCTCCCCAGGGCCTTGGTGCTGACCCCCACCCGGGAGCTGGCCCTCCAGGTTTCCGGGGAGTTGCAGGCGGTGGCCCCCCACCTCAAGGTGGTCACGGTGTACGGGGGCACGGGCTACGGCAAGCAGAAGGAGGAGCTGGCCCGGGGAGCCGATGTGGTGGTGGCCACCCCGGGGCGGGCCCTGGACTACTTGCGGCAAGGGGCCTTGGACCTTTCCCAGGTGCGGATCGCCGTCTTGGACGAGGCCGACGAGATGCTCTCCATGGGCTTTGAGGAGGAGGTGGAGGCCATCCTCTCCGCCACCCCCAAGGAGCGCCAGACCCTTCTCTTCTCCGCCACCCTGCCCTCTTGGGCCAAGAAGCTGGCGGAGCGGTACATGAAAAGCCCGGTGGTCATCAACGTGGTGCGGGAGGAGGGCATCACCTACCAGGAGGAGGCTATTCCCGCCCCTGGGGACCGCCTTTCCCTCCTGTCCGATGTCCTTTTTGTCAAAGCCCCCAAGCGGGCCATCGTCTTCACCCGTACCAAGGCGGAAACCGAGGAGGTGGCCACGGGGCTTCTTCGCCTCGGGCACCCGGCGCGGGCCATCCACGGGGATCTTTCCCAGACGGACCGGGAAAGGGTCATGAGGGCCTTTCGGGAAGGGGAAGTAAGGGTTCTGGTGGCCACGGATGTGGCCGCCCGGGGCCTGGATATCCCGGAGGTGGACCTGGTGGTGCACTACCGCTTCCCCGACAAGCCGGAAACCTACCAGCACCGTTCGGGGCGCACGGGCAGGGCCGGGCGGGGGGGTGAGGTGGTGATCCTCTACGGCCCCCGGGAAAGGCGGGAGCTTTCCGAGCTGGAAAGGGCCGTGGGCCGCACCCTCAAGCGGGTGAATCCCCCCACGCCCGAGGAAGTCCTCGAGGCCAAGTGGCACCATCTCCTGGCCCGTCTGGCCCGGGTACCCGAGAGGGACTACAAGCTGTACCAGGATTTCGCCAGCCGTCTGTTCGCCGAGGGGCGGGTGGAGGTGGTGGCGGCCCTCATGGCGCTTCTCCTGGGCGGGGCACCCAAGGAGAAAAGCCTTCTTACCGGCGAGGAGGGCTGGCTTACCTTCAAGGCCACGGGGCCCAGGCTCACCCTGCCCCGGCTGGTGGCCCTCTTGAAGGAAGCGGGCCTCGAGGTGGGCAAGATCGCCCAGGGAGAGGAGGGCTTTTACGTGGACCTCCGCCCTCAGGACCTGCCGAGGCTTTCCGAGGTGCAGGGGGTGAAGCTGGAAAGGGCTAAGCGGGTGGAGGTTCTCCCGGAAGCCTATGCGGGTGCTGTCTCCCGGGGGGGATCGCCTCGAGGCCGCCGCACCAGCCGCTTCTAATACCACCCCACCCTGGCGAAGCCAGGGCGGGGGCCTCGGCAAAAATCAAGGGCCCGCCCCCCCAGGGGGGCGGGCTTTCTTGGTGCGCCCGGAGGGATTCGAACCCCCGGCCTAGGGCTTAGGAAGCCCCCGCTCTATCCTGCTGAGCTACGGGCGCCCACACCTAGGTGCTTTGCCCGTAGGGCAAACACACTCAAGGATTCTAGCAGCCCTGGGGGGCCAAGGCAAGCGGATGGTCCTCGGGTAAGGGAGCGATTTGGAAAACACTTTGCTATCCGCTGCCGAGAGGTTCGGGGTGGTATACTGGAGGACATATGGAAGCCTGGGTCATCAGGGATCCCGAGGTGATGCTGGGCAAGCCCGTGGTGGCCGGTACCCGGATCACCGTGGAGGAGATCCTCCGCCGTTTGGCTGCTGGGGAAACACCCGAGGAGGTTCTAGCTGCCCACCCCCGCCTTACGCCAGAGGGTCTGAGGGCAGCGTTGCTCTATGCAGCCGAAACCCTCGGGGCAGAGGTGTACTACCCGGTCCCTGAGAAGGTGGCGTGAAGATTGTCGCTGACGAAGGGGTAGACGCCCCGATTGTGGCACGGCTACGGGCTGAGGGCCACGAGGTCCTGTACGTGGCTGAGCTGCCCCCTGGGTTGAGAGATCAGGAGGTGGTGGCCTTAGCCAAGGAGAGGGAAGCCCTCCTTCTCACCACCGACAAGGACTTTGGCGAGCTGGTGTTTCTTCAGGGCTTGGTTCCCGGGGGAGTGATGCTTCTTCGTCTTGAGGGGTTAAAGCCAGAGGAAAAGTGGGCTCGGGTGGTATGGGCTCTACAGGAACATGGTTCCCAACTGGCTCAAGCGTTTTCCGTACTTACCGGTAAAGGTTTGAGGATACGGAAGCTCCCCTAATGCCCCCTACCCCGAAGTCCGGGCCAGGGCCAAACGGCCCAGGACGCCGGTAAGCTCGATGGCCGCTTGCTTTTCCCTCTGCAGGGAAACCCCTCTTGGCACCCGCCAGCAGACTATGGGCACTCGGGGTTTCCCCTGAAAGCTGGCCCGGAGCCTCAGCAAGGAGGAAGGGGGGCGGAAGAGGGTATAGTCTTTCACCGGGGGAAACGGGGTTCTACATAAGCCTCGGCTTATAGTAGGGCTCCCTGGCTCCGCTTGTGCCCTCCTTCACGGGGGCGTACCCTGGAGGCAACATGACCGAGACCAAGGATCTCACCCGCCTTTCGGTGAACGCCATACGGTTTTTGGCCATGGATGCCGTGGAAAAGGCCAAAAGCGGCCACCCCGGCATGCCCATGGCCATGGCTCCCCTGGCCTATCTTCTGTATCGGGAGGTCATGCGCCACAATCCCCTGGACCCGAACTGGCCGGATCGCGACCGCTTTGTCCTTTCCGCAGGGCATGGGTCCATGCTTCTTTACGCCATCCTCCACCTCACGGGCTATAACCTTCCCCTCGAGGAGCTCAAGCGCTTTCGCCAGTGGGGCTCCAAGACCCCGGGCCACCCCGAGTACGGCCACACCCCAGGGGTGGAGGTGACCACCGGCCCCCTGGGCCAGGGTATATCCACCGCCGTGGGCATGGCCCTGGCGGAGAAGAAGTTGGCTGCGGAGTTCAACCGCCCGGGCTACGAGGTGGTGAACCACTACACCTACGTGCTGGCCTCGGATGGGGACCTGATGGAGGGGGTTTCCGGGGAGGCCAGCTCCTTGGCAGGCCACTGGAGGCTTTCCAAGCTCATCGTGTTTTGGGATAACAACCACATCTCCATTGACGGCTCCACCGACCTGGCCTTCACCGAGGATGTCCTGGCGCGCTACCGGGCCTATGGATGGCACACCCTCAGGGTGGAGGATGCCAACGACCTCGAGGCTCTCCGCCACGCCATCCGCCTGGCCCAGTTGGACGAAAGGCCCTCCCTCATCGCCGTACGGAGCCACATCGGCTACGGCTCCCCCAAGCAGGACTCCCACAAGGCCCACGGGGAGCCCTTGGGTCCGGAGGCGGTGGAGGCCACCCGCCAAAACCTGGGCTGGCCCTACCCGCCCTTTGAAGTGCCCGAGGAAGTCTACCGGCACATGGACATGCGGGAAAAGGGAAGGGCTTGGCAGGAAGCCTGGGAACAACTCATGGAGGCCTATGCCCGGGCCTATCCCGACCTGCACCAGGAGCTTCTGCGCCGCTTAAAGGGCGACCTTCCCTCCCTTCCCGAGGAACCCCCAGCCTTTGACAAGCCCGTGGCCACCCGGGCAGCCAGCGGTAAGGCTCTGGATGCCATCGCCCCCAGGATGCCCGAGCTTCTTGGAGGGAGTGCCGACCTCACTCCCTCCAACAACACCCAGGCCCAGGGCATGGCGGACTTCTCCCCCCAAAACCCCACCGGGCGCTATATCCACTACGGGGTGCGGGAGCATGGGATGGGGGCCATTCTGAACGGCTTGAACCTGCACGGGGGCTACCGGGCCTACGGAGGCACCTTCCTGGTCTTCTCCGATTACATGCGCCCGGCCATCCGCCTGGCGGCCCTCATGGGCACCCCCACGGTCTTCGTCTTCACCCACGACACCATCGCCCTGGGGGAGGATGGCCCCACCCACCAGCCCGTGGAGCACCTCATGAGCCTGAGGGCCATGCCCAACCTCTGGGTCATCCGTCCCGCCGACGCCTACGAGACCTTCTACGCCTGGCAGGTGGCCTTAAAGCGCAAGGAGGGTCCCACGGCCCTCATCCTCACCCGGCAGGCAGTTCCCCTTCTTTCCCCGGAAAAGGCCAAGGGAGCCCTAAAGGGAGGCTACATCCTCGAGGATGCGGAGAATCCTGAGGGGATCCTGGTGGCCACGGGTAGCGAGGTGCACCTGGCCTTGAAGGCCAGGGCCCTTTTGGTGGAGAAGGGCCGCCGGGTGCGGGTGGTGAGCCTGCCTTCCTTTGAACTCTTTGCCGCCCAGCCGGAGGAGTATAGGCGGGAGGTGCTTCCCCCGGACCTCCCCACCGTGGCGGTGGAGGCAGGGGCTACCCTGGGCTGGGAGCGGTACGCCCACAAGGTGGTGGGTCTGGACCGCTTCGGCGCCAGCGCCCCTTACCCTGAGGTCTACGAGAAGCTGGGCTTCACCCCGGAAAGGGTGGCGGGGGCCTTGGAAGAACTCCTATGAGGTTTAGGGTGGATCCCTTGCCCCTTCCCGGCACCTACCGGGGCACGGCCATCGTGGTGGATGTGATCCGGGCCACCACCACCGCGGGCTTGTACTTAAGGGCGGGGGCCAAGGCTTTGATCCTGGCCCCAGGGGTGGAGGCGGCCCGGGCCTTGCGCCAGGAGGGGGAAATCCTGGCCGGGGAGGTGGGAGGGCTTCCCCCGGAGGGGTTTGACCTGGGCAACTCCCCCCGGGAGGTGGAAAGGGTGGCGGGGAAGGCCGTGGCCATGGCCACCACCAACGGCACCCGGGCCGCCCATGCCGCCCTGGGAGCCAGGCACATCCTTCTCGGTTCCTTGCAAAATGCCCGGGCGGTGGCGGAGAAAGCCAGGGAAACAGGGGAGGAGGTGCACCTGGTCTGCGCGGGGAAGGAGGGCCAGATGGCCTTGGACGATCTCTATACTGCCGGGGTCATCGGAAAGCGCCTGAAGGCCCTGGGGTTTTCCCCGGAAGGGGAGATGGCCCATCTGGCCCTTTTCCTGGCGGAGAATCCTTCGTTCCCTGTCCTTTCCAGCAGCGAGGCCGCCAAGGCCCTGGTGGGGGTGGGTTTGGGGGAGGATGTGGCCGAGTGCGCCCGGGTGGACGTCCATGGGGTTGTCCCGCGCTTCTTGGGGATGCGGGGTGAGGGCATGGTCTTTGGAGCTTAGGGGGAGGGATGCTGGCCACCTTGCGGGAGGTTCTGCCGGAGAAGGGCCGGGCGGTGGGGGCCTTTGACGTGGTGGGCCTGGAGTGGGCGGAGGCCATCCTGGAGGGAGCGGAAACCCTGGGCCTTCCCGTCATCCTCAGTGTGGCTCCCCATTTGGGGGGGCCGCCTTTAAGGGCCCTGGCACCTGGGCTTAGGGTTTTGGCGGAAGAGGCCAGGGTCCCCGTGGCCCTGCACCTGGACCACGGGGAAAACCTGAGGGAGGTGGTGGAAGCCTTAAGGTTCGGGTTTACCAGCGTGATGCTGGATGGAAGCCACCTGCCCCTCGAGGAGAACATCCACCTGACCCGCCTGGCGGTGGAGGTGGCCCGGGCCTACGGGGCCACGGTGGAAGGGGAGGTGGGGGCGGTGCCGGGAGGCTACGGGGGGGAGGTTTCCCAGGAACCGGTGGCCTACACGGATCCCGTGGAGGCCAGGCGCTACCTGGAGGAAACCGGGGTGGATGCTTTGGCGGTAAGCATCGGCACCCGCCACGGCCTGCACAAGGGGCCGGTGCGCTTGAACCTGCCCCTTTTGGAGGAGCTGGGCCAGCTTCCCGTGCCCCTGGTCCTCCACGGGGCCTCGGGGTTGAGCCCGGAGGAGTACCGGGCCTTGGTGGCGAGGGGGATTCGCAAGATCAACCTGTATGCGGATCTGGCCCTCGAGGCGGCCTCGGTTCTGAAGAAGGTGGAGGCGGAAGACTACCTCAGCTTGATGGCGGCCATGACGGAAGGCCTCAAGGACTTGGCCATGGCCCGGATGCGCCTATGGTGGGGAAGCTGAAGGCCCTTCTTTGGGATTTGGACGGCACCCTGGCGGAAACCGAGGAACTCCACCGGGAGGCCTTCAACCGGGCCTTCGCCCACTTTGGCCTTCCCCTTTACTGGGACCAGGAAACCTACGCCCGCCTGCTTTGGACCACCGGGGGGAAGGAGCGCCTGAAGCGGGCCCTGGAGGAAACCCCCGGGGCGCCCGGGCTTTCCTGGGAGGAGATCGCCGAGGTCCACCGGTACAAGACGGACCTTTACCTGAGGCTTCTGCGGGAGGAAGGGGTTGCCTTGCGGCCAGGGGTTCGCCGGGTTCTTGCGGAAGCCCGGGAGGCGGGGGTGGCCCTCGCCCTTTGCACCACCACCAGCCCGGAAAACGCCGAGGCCTTTCTGGAAGGCACGGGTCTATTGGGCTGGTTTTCCCTGGTTTTGGCCGGGGATGTGGTGGCCAGGAAGAAGCCGGATCCCGGCATCTACCTCCTGGCCCAGGAGCGCCTGGGCCTGGCCCCGGAGGAGGGGGTGGTGGTGGAGGATTCCCGCAATGGCCTCCTGAGCGCCCTGGGGGCGGGTTTCCCCGTGCTCATCACCCCAAGCCTTTACACCCTGGACCAGGACTACCAAGAAGCCCGCGCCCTTCTTCCCCACCTGGGGGAGCCCGGGAACCCTGCCCCTGTGCTCCAGGGGCCAAGGGCCGGGGAGAGGGTGGTGGTGGACCTTTCCTACCTGGAGGAGGTGAGAGGATGGTGGAGCACCTGATCGTGTTCAACGCCGAGGTAAGCCCCGAGGAGGTGCGGGAGATGGTCAGGAAGGCCGAGGAGGTTCTGCTACAGATTCCCGGGGTCTGTGGTCTCCGATACGGGGAGGCCCTTTCCGAAGAGGCCCGCTACCGCTACTGGCTTTCCGTCCTCTTTGAGGGGCCGGAGGTGGTTTCCTTCTACCGGGACCATCCCCTGCACGTGGAGTTCGCCAACCGGGTGTTCCGCCCCATGGCCAAGGACCGGATCACCACCGACTACCTGGTGATGACGGAGGTGTTATGCGGCAGCTGACCCACCGGGAGGCGGAGGCCAAGGCGCTGAAGATTCTGGTGGATGGGCTGGGGGAGGGTTTGGTCCTCGAGGGGGAGGGAGGATACTACGGCCTCTACTACTTCTACAGCTGGTACGGGCGCAAGGCCCCGGACCCGGACGAAACCCCGGACTGGGTGGAAGGACCCAAGGCTTCCCCTGAGGAGTTCCTGGATCCTTACGACCAGGCCCGTTGGCTGGAGGACAATGGTTATACCCTCTTCATCAACGAGTCCAAGTAGGAGGTGCGCATGGACTACTCAGAAATGCCCTACCAGGAGGCGAGGAAGCAGGCGGTGAAGGTGCTGGAGGACGGGTATGGGGATGCGGTGGTTCTCAAGGATGCCCATGGGTACTGGGTCCTTTACTACCTTTACGGTTTCCAGACCCCACCCCCGGAGGCCCCGCCTCACTGGATGGAAGGTCCTTTCCCAGGGGAGGAAGGGATCCGCTCCCCCTACGAGATGCAGAAGTTTTTGGAGGAACAGGGGGATTTCACCTACCTCAACGATGTAGACTAAAGCGGTGAAGCGGGACGCTTACAGGGTTCTCCAGATAACGGAAACGGTCATCTACCTCTTCGCTGGCTTTCTCATCGCCGGCGGGGCGGCGGTGCTGCTTCTTTCCACCTTGGTGGAGGGGATGCACCACTTGATGAGGGGGGACTACGGGGAGGTGGCCCTGGGCCTTTTGGACCGCGTGCTTCTCGCGTTGATGTTGGCGGAAATCCTCTACACCCTGCTGCGCTTCGCCAAGGAAGGGACCCTCGAGGCCACTCCCTTTCTGGTCATCGGGCTCATCGCCGCCATCCGCCGCATCCTGGTGCTGACCGCAGAGGCGGTGGACAAGTTTGACCTGGCAGATCCCGCCTTCATGGGGGTTCTGGCCGAGCTTGGGCTTCTTTCCCTCATGGTGGTGGCCCTGGCCCTAGCCATGCGCCTCACTAGGAGCGAAGCAGGGAGATGAGGGTCCGGGCTGCCGGATTGGCCACGTTCTTGGGGTGCACCAGCCAGAAGTAGCGGCGGATCTCCCCCACGGGCGCAGCCAGCCTTAAGGCCCGGAGGTTCCCCACCTTCAGGTTGGGCTGGACCACCACCCGGCTTACGATCCCGACCCCAGCTCCCGCCAGCACCAGGCGCTTGGTGACCTCGTTGTTGTCGGTGTAGAAGGTGGGGTTCAGCTCCAAGCCCGCCTGCTCAAAAGCCCTTTCCAAGGCCCGCCAGGTCATGGAGCCGGGCTTGCGCACGATGAGGGTTTCCTCCTTTAACCACTCGGGGGGGATGGTTTCCCGCCCGGCCCAGGGGTGGTCGGGGGGCACGATGAGGACCAGCTCGTCCTCGTAAAAGAGGTGGCGCTCGTAGCCTTCCCAGTGCTCCACACCCTCCAGCACAGCGAACTCCACTTCCCCTATGAGCAGGCGCTCCGCCAGGCGCTCGGAAGAGCCGCTTTCCACGTGCACCCTTACTCCGGGATGGGCGTCGTGGAAGTTCTTCAGGAAAAGGGGAAGCACGTAGGTGGCCATGGTGGTGGCGGCTCCCAGGGTAACCTCCCCCAGTTCCAGCCGGCCCATGGCCTGGGAAACCCGCTGGAACTCCTCCAGGGCCTGCACCACCCGCCTTGCCTCGGGCAGAAGGGCCTGCCCTACCCGGGAAAGCACCAGGTGCCGCCCCTGGCGTTCAAAGAGGGGATGCCCCACCTGCTCCTCCAAAGCCCTCAGGTACTGGCTCACCGCCGGCTGGGTAATGCCCAGGGCCAGGGCTGCCCGGCCCACTCCTCCTTCCTCCACCACCGTGACGAAGACCCGTAATGCGGCGGGGTTGGGCAGTTTAGCGTTTCTAGATATGAGCATGGGCTTATGGTATGCCCGAAAACATATGATTGCAATAATAAAACCCCCCCTCTAAGGTAAGCGCATGGCTATGCCCACGCGCAACCTGGGCCTGGACCTGATGCGGGCCACGGAGGCGGCTGCTTTGGCCTCCGCCCGCTATGTGGGCCGGGGGGATAAGGAAGGGGGCGACCGGGCGGCGGTGGAGGCCATGCGCCTTCTCCTCAACAGCCTGGATTTCCGCGGCCGGGTGGTGATCGGGGAAGGGGAGAAGGATAAGGCCCCCATGCTCTATAACGGGGAGGTTCTGGGCCAGGGGGAAGGTCCCCTCTGGGACTTAGCCGTGGACCCGGTGGAGGGCACGAGGCTTCTCGCCCTGGGCCGCCCGGGGGCCATCAGCGTGATCGCCGCTGCCCCGGAAGGCACTCTTTTCAACCCGGGTCCGGCCTTCTATGCCGCCAAGCTGGTGGTGGGGCCCGAGGCCAAGGAGGCCATAGATCTAAAGGCCTCTGTGGCCGACAACCTGAAGGAGATCGCCCGCGCCCTGAAGAAGGAGGTTCGGGAGCTCACGGTGTTCGTCCTGGACAAACCCCGGCACCAGCGCCTGATTGAGGAGATCCGCCTGGCGGGGGCTCGCATCAGCCTGCAGACCGATGGGGATGTGGGCGGGGCCTTGGCTGCCGTTTTGCCCGACACGGGCATTGATGTCCTCATGGGCACCGGGGGCACCCCGGAAGGCGTGATCGCCGCGGTGGCGGTGCGGGCTTTGGGGGGTGGGATGCAGATGCGCCTGGACCCGCAAAGCGAGGAGGAGCGCTGGAACGTGGTGCATGCCGGGTATGACCTGGACCGGGTGTACACCTTGGACGAACTTTGCTCGGCCGAGGACACCCACTTCGCCGCCACCGGCATCACTGACGGCCCCTTCCTGAGGGGCGTGCGCTACGGGGAAAGCCGGGCTTGGACGGAAAGCCTGGTGATCCGCGGGGCCACCCGCACCCTGAGGAAGGTGGAAGCCTGGCACCAGCTTGAAAAGCTTCGGGGCATCAGCCCCGTGGCCTACTAGGAGGGAAGCATGACGGATAAAAAAGCCATCTACAAGAAGGGCGGGGTGGTGGAGTACAAACAGATGGGCTACTGGCAGCCCGACTACGAGCCCAAGGAAACGGACACCATTGCCCTATTCCGGGTGACTCCCCAGCCAGGGATTGAGCCCGAGGAGGCGGCGGCGGCGGTGGCCGGGGAATCCTCCACCGCCACCTGGACGGTGGTCTGGACCGACCGCCTGACCAGCCTGGACCGCTACCAGGCCAAGGCCTTCCGGGTGGAGCCCGTGCCGGGGAACCCCGAGCAATTCTTCGCCTGGATCGCCTACGACCTGGCGCTTTTTGAGGAGGGGTCCATCGCCAACATGACCTCCTCCATCATCGGGAACGTGTTCGGCTTCAAGGCGCTTAAGGCGTTGCGCCTCGAGGACCTCCGCGTTCCCGTGGCCTACCTCAAGACCTTCAAGGGTGCTCCCCACGGGATTCCCGTGGAGCGGGACATGCTGAACAAGTACGGCCGCCCGCTCCTCGGGGCCACGGTGAAGCCCAAGCTGGGCCTCTCGGGGAGGAACTACGGCCGGGTGGTCTACGAGGCGTTGGCGGGAGGCCTTGACTTCACCAAGGACGACGAGAACATCAACTCCCAGCCCTTCATGCGCTGGCGGGACCGCTTCCTCTACGCCCAGGAAGCGGTGATGAAGGCGGAGCAGGTCACGGGGGAGCGCAAGGGCCACTACATGAACGTGACCGCCGCCACCATGGAGGATGTCTACGAGCGCCTGGAGTTCGCCAAGGAAATCGGCTCCATCATCGTCATGGTGGACCTCACCATGGGCTACACCGCCTTGCAGTCCGTTTCCAACTGGTGCCACAGAAACGGCATGATCCTCCACCTCCACCGGGCCAGCCACGCCACCTTCACCCGCCAGAAGAACCACGGCATCAACTTCCGGGTCTTGGCCAAGTGGATGCGGATGCTGGGAGTGGACCATATCCATGCCGGCACCGCCGTGGGCAAGCTGGAAGGCGACCCCAACCTGGTGCGGGGCTACTACGACATCCTCCGGGAGCAGTACGTGAAGGCGGATCCCGTGAAGGGCATCTACTTTGACCAGGACTGGGCCTACCTGCCTGCGGTGATGCCCGTGGCCTCCGGTGGAATCCATGCCGGGCAGATGCACCTCCTCCTCTCCCTCTTCGGGGACGATGTGGTGCTTCAGTTCGGCGGGGGCACCATCGGCCACCCCATGGGCATCCAGGCGGGTGCCACCGCCAACCGTGTGGCCCTCGAGGCCATGGTGAAGGCTCGCAACGAGGGCCGGGACATTTTGGCGGAAGGCCCCGAGATCCTCAAGAAGGCGGCCCAGCACTCCCCGGCTTTGGCGGCGGCCCTGGACACCTGGGGCAGCGTGACCTTTGACTTTGCCTCCACCGACACCCCGGATGTCCTGCCCACCCCCAGCAACTAACGAGGAAAGGAGCGTGTGAAAATGCGGATTACCCAAGGTACCTTCTCCTATCTGCCGGACCTGACGGACGAGGAGATCCGGGCCCAGATCGAGTACATCATCCGAAACGGTTGGGCGGTTTCCATCGAGTACACCGACGACCCCAGCCCCTACAACGTGTACTGGAACATGTGGGGCCTGCCCATGTTTGACCTGGAGGATGCGGCGGCGGCCATGTACGAGTTCCAGAAGTGCCGCGAGGCCTTCCCCAACCACTACATCAAGATCAACGGCTACGACCCCTCCCCCATGTGGCAGGCGCAAAGGGTCTCCTTCATCGCCCACCGGCCCAAGAAGGAACCTGGTTTCCGCCTGCACCGGCAGCTTTGGAGCGATGGGCGCAGGCTCAAGTACACCCTCGAGGCCTACGCCACCATGAGGCCGGAAGGCGAGCGTTACCAGGAGTAGTCCGAAGGGTCTGGGGGTCCCGGCCGTGCCCGGGGCCCCTTAGCTAAATCAAGGAGGGTTATGCAGGAAACCCAAGGCCAAAACCTGGCGGTGGTCAAGAACCCCGAGATCGAGGCGGTGCTGGAAACCCTGGAGCGGGAGCTGGTGGGTCTTAGGCCAGTTAAGCAGAGGATCCGGGAGATCGCCGCCTACCTCTCCGTGGACAAGCTCCGCCGGGAGCTGGGGCTTACCGCCGATCGCCCCACCCTGCACATGGCCTTTGTGGGCCCCCCGGGCACGGGCAAGACCACGGTGGCCTTGAGGATGGCCACCATCCTGCACAAGCTGGGCTACATCCGCCGCGACCACCTGGTGGTGGCGAGCCGCGATGACCTGGTGGGCCAGTACATCGGCCACACCGCCCCCAAGACCAAGGAGGTCCTGAAGCGGGCCATGGGGGGCGTTCTCTTCATCGACGAGGCCTACAGCCTCTACCGGGCGGAAAACGAGCGGGACTACGGCCAGGAAACCATCGAGATCCTTCTGCAGGTCATGGAGAACCAGCGGGAAGACCTGGTGGTGATTCTGGCGGGCTACAAGGACCGCATGGAGGAGTTCTTCGCCTTGAACCCGGGGATGCGCTCCCGCATCGCCCACCACATTGAGTTTCCCCCCTATAGCGCCGAGGAGCTCTTCCAGATCGGCAAGCTCATGCTGGAAAAGCAGGGCTACCGCTTCACCGAGGAGGCGGAAAAGGCCTTTTTGGAGTATCTGGAACGCCGCATGCGCCTTCCCAACTTCGCCTACGCCCGGAGCGTGCGCAACGCCCTGGACCGCTTCAAGCTCAGGCAGGCTTACCGGCTTTACCAGAAGGCGGGGCCGGTGACCTCAGAGGAACTCATGACCATCACCGCCGACGACATCTACGCCAGCTCGGTTTTTAGGGAGGAGGAAAAGGAGGAGGAAGATGCCCCATAGGCCTTTCATGTTAGGGATTGCCGGAGACTCCGGGGCGGGGAAGACCACCATCTCTGCGGGGATCGCCCGGCTCTTGGGGGTGGAGCGCACCACGAACATCTGCGTGGACGACTACCACAAGTACGACCGCAAGCAGCGCAAGGAGCTGGGCATCACCCCCTTGAACCCGGAGTGCAACTACATGGACATCATGGAGCAGCACGTGAGGCTTCTTTCCGAGGGGGAACCCATCCTGAAGCCGGTGTACAACCACTCCACGGGTACCTTTGACCCGCCGGTATACATTCCTGCCCCCCGGGCGGTGGAAGAGGAGGGTAGGCTTATCCCCCGGGTGGTGATCCTGGAAGGGCTCCTTACCCTTTTTTCCCCGGCCTTGAGGAGCCGCTACCACCTCACCGTCTACCTGGACCCCGAGGAGGAACTCAGGCGGGAGTGGAAGGTGAAGCGGGATGTGGCCAAGCGGGGCTACACCCCGGAGGAGGTCATCGCCGACATCGAAAGGCGCATGCCCGACTCCCGGGCCTTTATCTGGCCGCAGAAGGAGCATGCGGACATCATTGTGCGCTTCTACCGGCCAGCGGGCTACGATCCGGAAAACCCCAGCACCCTGAACGTGAGGATCACCCTCAAGCACACCCTGCCCCGCCTGGATCTTTCCGAGGTGCTCCACTCCGCCTACGAGGACGAGGCCCTGATCCGCCTGGAAACCCGGAAGGAGGCGGACATCCTGGACATCACGGGCAACGTGACCCCCGAGCAGGCCCAGGCCTTTGAGCGCATCATCTGGGACCATCTGGGCCACCATGCCGAGCACTTCGACCCCAGCCTGGTGGGCACCTTCTGGGATAAGGCGGGGCAGAGCTACCCCCTGGCCCTGACCCAGCTCATCATCGCCTACTATCTGGTTAAGATGCGGGAGCTGGCCATCGAGCGGGGGCACCTGCGGGTGGCCTAGGGGGAAAGGATGCTGAAGTTTGCGCCCTCCATCCTCACGGCGGACCTGGCGAGGCTGAAGGACCAGATCGAGGAAGCCGAGGCGGCAGGGGTGGACTGGATCCACCTGGACGTGATGGATGGGGTGTTCGTTCCCAACCTTACCTTCGGGCCCCTTCTGGTGGAGGCGGTGCGGCGGGTTACCTCCTTGCCCTTGGATGTGCACCTGATGATTGTGCAGCCCGAGCGGTACCTGGAGGACTTCGCCCGGGCGGGGGCCGACGTCATCACCGTGCACTTTGAGGCCACCCCGCACGCCCACCGGGCGGTGCAGAAGGTGAAGGAGCTGGGGAAGAAGGCGGGGCTTGCCATCAACCCCGCCACGCCCCTCGAGGCCTTTGAGCCCCTGTTGCCCGAGCTGGACCTGGCCCTCCTCATGAGCGTGAACCCGGGGTTTGGGGGGCAGAGGTATATTCCCACCTCCACGGGAAGGCTTCGCCGGCTCAAGGAGATGCGGGATAGGCTGAACCCCTCCTGCCTCATTGAGGTGGATGGGGGCGTGAACCGGGATACCGTGGCCGAGGTGTACCGGGCGGGTGCGGACGTGGCCGTGGCGGGAAGCGCTCTTTTCAACAGACGGCCCGTGGCTGATAACCTTAAGGAGCTAAAGGAGGTGCTTTATGCCCTTGGCGATAGGTAAAGAGGTTTTGGACAAGGCGCGGCGGGAAGGCTATGCGGTTCCCAGCTTCAACACCAACAACCTGGAGATTACCCAGGCCATCCTCGAGGTGGCCGACGAGCTAAGGGCCCCGGTCTTCATCCAGGTTTCCGACGGGGCCAGGAAGTACGCTGGGATGGAGAACCTGGCCAACCTGGTGAAGGACATGGCCAGCCGCACCAAGGTGCCCGTGGTCCTCCACCTGGACCACGGGGCCGACTTCAAGATGGTGATGCAGGCCCTGAGGGCGGGCTTCACCAGCGTGATGATCGACGCGAGCCACCATCCCTTTGAGGAGAACGTGGCCGAAACCAAGAAGGTGGTGGAGGCGGCCCATGCGGTGGGGGTGAGCGTGGAGGCGGAGCTGGGCCGGCTTCAGGGCATCGAGGACAACATCCAGGTGTCCGAGGCGGAGGCCTTCCTCACCGACCCCGATGAGGCGGAGCGCTTCGTGGCGGAAACGGGGATCGACTACCTGGCCATCGCCATCGGCACCAGCCACGGGGCCTACAAGGGGAAGGGCCGGCCCTACATCGACCACAAGCGCCTCGAGGAGATCAGCAAGCGGGTTTCCATCCCCCTGGTGCTCCACGGGGCGAGCGGGGTTCCCACCTGGCTTAAGGAGAAGCTCTTGGCCACGGGGGCCGAGCTCAAGGAGGCCACGGGCATCCACGACGAGGACATCAAAAAGGCCATTCCCAACGGCATCGCCAAGATCAACATCGACACCGACCTGCGCCTGGCCATGACCCTGGGAATCCGCGAGGTGGTGGTGGGGAACCCCAAGGAGTTCGACCCCCGCAAGATCATCGGGAAGGGCCGGGACTACCTCAAGCAGGTGATCCGGGAGAAGTTTGAGTTGATGGGGACCGTGGGCCGGGCCTAAGCCACCCCACCCTGGCTGTGCCAGGGTGGGGACCCCGGACCGCCAGGGACGCCAAAGGCAAAACCCCGCCCGTGTGGGCGGGGGTTTTTGGTCGGGGAGGCCGGATTTGAACCGACGACCACACGCACCCCAAGCGTGTGCGCTACCAGGCTGCGCTACTCCCCGGCGCGCAAAGGTTAGTCTAGTGCGCCGCCTCGTTCCCGTCAAGTAGACTTGAGGGCATGGAGATCAAGGACCTGAAGAGTCTGGTTCAGTACAACCCGGAAAAGATGGCGAAAATCCCCGTCTTTTTCTCGGACAAGATGTTTTTTGACCTCTACGCCCTTCTTCCGGGCCAGGCCCAGAAGGTGCACGCCCACGAGGGCTTCGATAAGGTGTACTACGTTCTGGAGGGCGAGGTGGTGGTGCGCATCGGGGATGAGGAGGCCCTTTTGGTCCCGGGGATGGCGGCTTTGGCCCGTTCAGGGGAGGCCCACGGGGTGCGGAACGAGTCGGCCAACCCCGCCCTTCTCCTGGTGGTGATGGCCCCAAGGCCCTAACCTTTCACAGGGTTTTCAAGGCCCTGGAGTAGCCTTATCCAGATGCTCCAAGCCCTGCCCGCGGACCTGGGGTTTTTGGCGGAGGTCCTCCGCCGCTACCCGGTGCGGGTCCTTTTCCGGGGGGAGGTCCTTCCCGAAGGGCCCTTGAGGGGGGAGAGGCTTTGGGAGGAGAGCGAGATCGCCCTCTACTGGGAGGGGCCACCCCCCTCGCAAGAGGTCAGGGAGGCGCTTCGGCTTCTCCTTAAGGTCTTCCGGGAGGTTTTGGAGCTTAGGGAGAGGGAACTGGCCCTCCTGAAGAGCCAGGAGGAGACCTCGAGGCTCCTTGGCCTTCTCCTCCACGAGATCAAAAACCCCCTCATGAGCGTTCTCGGGGCCCTCGAGCTCACCCTGGAGGTGGAGGGCCTGCCGGAGGAAGCCAAGGAGCTTCTTTCCATTGCCGAGAAGAGCGCCCGGCGCATCCAGGACCTCCTCAACAAGGCCCGGGAGTACCTGCGCCTGGGCCAGGGGGTTCGGCTGAAAAGCGAGCGGGTGGACCTGAAGGCCCTCCTTCTGCAGGTGGCGGAGGAGATGCGCCCCCTGGCCCGAAGGAAGGGCATCGCCCTGCGCCTGATCCTGCCCAAGCGGGAGGCCTGGGTCTACGGGGACCGGGAGTGGCTGTACCAGGCGGTGCTCAACGTGGTTAACAACGCCATCAAGTACACCCCGGAAGGGGGGCGGGTGGCGGTGCGCCTTCTGGTGGGCCCGGAGCAGTACGGCATTGCGGTTTCCGACACGGGCCCCGGCATCCCCAAGGAGGAGCAGGAAAGGGTCTTTGAACCCTTCTACCGGGCCTCCACCCGGGGGGAGGTGGAGGGGACGGGGCTTGGGCTTGCCCTGGTGAAGCGGGTCCTCGAGGCCCATGGGGGCGAGGTGCGCCTGAGAAGCCGTCTCGGCCAGGGAAGCACCTTCCTTCTCCTCTTGCCCAGGCCCCGCCCGGGCCAGAGGGCCCCGGTGGGAAGGCTTCTTCTCCTCATGGTGGCCCTGATCGCCTTGGCCCGCCTGCCCATCTTCCCTGCTCCCTTGGGTTCCAAGGCCTTCGGGGAGGTGCCGGCGGGGGAGGTGGTGCGGCTTCCCGGGCTGGAGCTGGCCTTTAGCCCCGAGGCTAAAGGGGAAGCCCGGCGCTGGCGGAGCCTTTGGGGTGGGGGGAATAGGGTGCAGGTGAGCCTGGAAGGAGGAGGGGTGGAGGCCGTGCGGGACAAACCCCTGCCCCTGGTCCTTTCCACTCCGGAGGGCCAGGTGCGGCCCACCGGGACCCACCTCCGTCTTTCCCGGGAAGGCGGGGCCCGGCTTTCCCTGTACCGGGGGAAGGTGGCCTTGGGGCAGGAGACGCTTCCTGCCGGGGAAGGGGCGGTCTTGGGCAAGGGGGTGAGGCGGAAGCTTCTTGCTGCTCCCGTGGTGCGCCCGGTGCCGGGTCCTGAGGGGGAGGTGGTCTTCCGCCTCCTGGGCCCTGAGGGGACCCGGGCCTTCCGGGTGGAGGTGCGGAGCGGGGAGGCGGTGGTCCTTTCCGCCAAGGTGGAGGGCAACCTGTTCCGCTACCTGCCCCAAGCGGACCGCCTGAGCCAGGTGCGGGCCATGGCCTTGGATGAAGTGGGCCTCGAGGGCTACCCCTCGGACCCCGTGCCCTTCCGGGAGCGGAGAAGCTTCTACGAGGGCAGGAAGCGGCTTCCCCAGGACCCAGCCGGAGCGGAAGCCTTCTTGCGCCGGGCGGTGTCCGCTTTCCCGGACGATGCGGAGGCCTTGGGCGAGCTGGCCTTCGCCCTTTACCTGCAGGGCCGCCACGGGGAGGCCAAGCCCCTTTACGAGAAGGCCCTGGCCCTCCTGGACAGCCCCGACATCCGGGTCCGCTACGCCAGGCTTCTTTACCACATGAAGCGCTACGGGGAGGCGGAGGCCAGCTACCGCCTGGTGCTGGCCGGGGACCCGGGAAACCTGGATGCCCGCTGGGGGCTTGCCGAGGTGGTCCTGGCCCTGGGGCGGGCCAAAGAGGCGGAGCTCCTTGCCCGGCAGGTCCTGGCGATGGAGCCTTCTTACCCCCTGGCGCGGTTTACCTTGGCCAAGGCCTTGTTGGAGCAGGGCAGAAGGGAGGAGGCCAAGGTTCTTTTGCGGGAGGAGCTCCGTCTCCGTCCCCATCCCGAGGTAGCCGAACTCCTAAACCGCGTCCTGGGTACCCCGTAGTTTTTCACTGGGCCTTCACACCCTTCGGTTAGCTTAATGCGGGATGAGGCCCGTGCTGGTGGTTGAGGACGACGTTACCGTGGCCAAGCTGTTGAAAGTCGCCTTAACCCGGGCAGGGTACGAGGTTTTTATCGCTGGGGACTATGCTTCTGCCAGGGAGGCCCTGGGTAAGGATTGGGCTGCGGTGGTCCTGGATATCAACCTGCCTGGCGGCTCGGGCCTGGATCTTTTGCGCTACCTGCGAAGGGAGTTGAAGAGGAATACCCCCGTTTTGGTCCTTTCCGGCCTGAAGCAGGAGCGGAGCGTGGCCGAGGCCCAGGCCCTGGGAGCCCAGGAGTACCTCACCAAGCCCTTCAGCCCCGGGGAGCTCGTGAAGCGCTTGGAGCGCTATGTGGCGGCGCGGTGAGCGGCTTTATGCCCTCCTGGTGGTTCTGGTGGTGCTCCTGGAGGCCCTGGCCCTTGGGGGCCTGGTGGTGGCCTTCTCGGGGCGGATTTTTAACCTCCTCGGCTCGCCGGTGGCCTACCGGGCCCTGTTCCAGGCCCTGGTCCTTACGGGGCTGGCCCTCACTTCCCTTTCCGCTTACATCCTGCTCTACCACGCCTACACCGCCAGCAAGGAGCGTTTGGACCGCAAGGCTTACGAGGACTGGCTGGCCCGGTTCACCGAGGCCCTCTTTGCCGGGGAGGCTCCTCCACGCCCTCCTTGGCCCAGGCCCGCCCTGGAAGCCCTTTTGAACCTACGGGAGATACTCAAGGGGGAGTTTTCCGAACGGATAACGGAATGGCTTCGCCAGGCAAACCTCCCTTGGCCCCGCATCCTGAGGGCCCGCCTCACCTCCAGGCCCCTGCGGCTCGAGGCCCTCGAGGCCCTGGCCCAAGCCCGCTTACCCGAGACCCTGGAGGTTATTCTTCCCTACCTGGCCCACCCGGATCCTGTCCTGCGCTTGGCGGCGGCCCGGGCCGGGGCGCGGGTGGCCCAGGGGGATGGGGTCTTAGACTTGGCTAACGCCCTCTTGGAAGCCGCCTTGCCCCGTGGTGCTCTTTTGGAGGTACTCCTCCTTCTGGAGGACCGTGGGGGGCCGGTGGTGGAGTATTTCCTGACCCGAGGTGGACAGGAGGAGGTCTGGGCTGCCCTGGAGGCGGTGGGTAGGATGAAATTGTTTTCCTTGGCGGAGAAGGTTCTCGCCTTCTTGGACCACCCTGACCCGGAGCTGAGGGCTGCGGCCATGCGCGCCCTTTACCGCTTGCGGTACCTGCCCCAGGGGTACGAAGGGGTTTTGCTGGGTGCCCTGAAGGACCCAGAGGAGTTTTTGCGGGTGCATGCGGCCCGGCTTTTGGCCCTTTTGAACAACGAGCTGGCCCAGAGGGCTTTGTGGAAGGCGCTTGCCGATCCCTCCTTTTACGTTCGCCGGGCGGCCGCCGAGGGCCTTCTTCTGGCGAATAGAGACCTTCTCGTCCGGGCGGCGGAGGCGCATCCTGACCCCTACGGGAAGGCCATGGCCCAACAGGTTCTCAGAGAGGCGGCATGAGTGTGCTCATGGAGCTTTTGTTCCTTTATCAGCTCGTTGTCTTGTGGTATTTCGCTTTTCTCAACCTGTTTTATGCCTTGTTTGCCTTCTTTGGCTTAGGGATGGTGGCCCGTTATGCCCGGGAGCTTTCCGAGCTTTCCCTGAAGGATCTTTTGGAACGGGAGGCGTACCTGCCCGTCTCCATCCTGGTGCCCACCTATAACGAGGAGAAGACCATCGCCCACTCGGTGCGCTCCTTTTTGGGCCTGCACTACCCAGAGTTTGAGGTGATCGTGGTGGCGGATGGTCCCAAGGACCGCACCTTGGAGGTGCTGAAACAAGAGTTCCGCCTGGTGGAGGTGGAATGGGTCTACCGGCGGGCCCTTCCCACCAAGCCTGTCCGGGGCATCTACCGCTCTTTGGTCTATCCCAACCTCATTGTGGTGGATAAGGAAAACGGGGGTAAGGCTGACGCTTTGAACGCCGGGCTCAACCTGGCCCGCTACCCCCTTTTCTGCGCCGTGGATGCGGATAGCCTCTTGGATGCCCAGGCCCTCTTGCGGGCAAGCCGCCTCTTTTTGGAAGATGACCGCGTTTTGGCGGTGGGGGGGACCATAAGGCCCTTAAACGGTGCGGTGGTGCGGGAGGGGGTGGTGGAGATGCTGCGCCTTCCC
>NZ_ATNI01000118.1:0-833 GCF_000511705.1 Thermus sp. NMX2.A1 | reverse complement strand
ATGGCCAAGGGCGAGTTTATCCGTACGAAGCCTCACGTGAATGTGGGGACGATTGGGCACGTGGACCACGGGAAGACGACGCTGACTGCGGCTTTGACCTTTGTGGCGGCGGCGGAGAACCCGAACGTGGAGGTGAAGGACTACGGGGAGATTGACAAGGCGCCGGAGGAGCGTGCGCGGGGGATTACCATCAACACGGCGCATGTGGAATACGAGACGGCGAAGCGGCACTATTCGCACGTGGATTGCCCCGGGCACGCGGACTACATCAAGAACATGATCACGGGTGCGGCGCAGATGGACGGGGCGATTTTGGTGGTGTCGGCGGCGGACGGACCGATGCCGCAGACGCGGGAGCACATTTTGCTGGCTCGCCAGGTGGGGGTGCCGTACATCGTGGTGTTCATGAACAAGGTGGACATGGTGGACGACCCGGAACTTTTGGACCTGGTGGAGATGGAGGTGCGGGACCTCCTGAACCAGTACGAATTTCCTGGGGACGAGGTTCCGGTGATTCGCGGGAGCGCGTTGTTGGCGCTTGAGCAGATGCACAAGAATCCCCAGACGAAGCGTGGGGAGAACGAGTGGGTGGATAAGATCTGGGAGTTGTTGGACGCGATTGACGAGTACATACCCACGCCGGTGCGGGACGTGGACAAGCCGTTCTTGATGCCGGTGGAGGACGTGTTTACGATCACGGGTCGTGGGACGGTGGCCACGGGTCGTATTGAGCGTGGGAAGGTGAAGGTTGGGGACGAGGTGGAGATTGTGGGTTTGGCTCCTGAGACGCGGAAGACGGTGGTGACGGGTGTGGAGATGCACCGTAAGACGCT
>NZ_ATNI01000117.1:0-3351 GCF_000511705.1 Thermus sp. NMX2.A1 | reverse complement strand
CTCCAAGGCCTCCCCCACCCTTTTGCCGTCCAGGTAGAGCCTGCCCTCCAGGACCTCGAGGCGGTGGCGGGGCCGGACGCCAAGGAGGGAAAGGCGGGCAAAGGAGGTTCTCGGCCCAGGGACTCCAATAGGGCAGGCCGCATCCCCAGGGTCCGGGCCCCGTGGTAGAGGGCGAGCACGGCTTAAGAGTATACCCCGGTGACTGGGAGGTCCGCAGGACCCCTCTGGGCTTTATACCCTTGACAAGATGAGGCTCATAGACCACCATGGCGGTATGGACTGCTGCGTGGACCGGAGAAGGGTGGTGCAGGGGCTCTCAGGGCTGGCCCTGGGAGGCCTGGGGTGGGCGCAACGGGGAAGAAGACGCCTGCGCCTCGCCTTCTGCTCCCAGCTCCTCTGCATCATCCCCTACGAGGTGGCCCTGAGGCGGGGCTACTTCGCCGAGGAGGGCCTCGAGGTGGAGCTGGTCTACGGCCCGGGGGGGAAGTCAGGCCCTGCAGTTTCTGGTAGGGCGGGCGGTGGACTACGCCGCCACCAGCCTGGACGCCGCCCTCCAGGCCTACCGGCAGGGAGCCCCCATCCTCCGCTTCTGCTCCACAGGCCGCCTTCCCCTCTTCGCCCTGGCCGCCGCCCCCAAGAGCGCCGTCAAGGGCCTCAAGGACCTGGAGGGGAAGACCGTGGGCGTCTCCGCCCTGGGCAACGCCGACCACGTCCTTTTGGTCTACCTCCTGAGGAAGGCTGGGGTGGACCCCAAGCGGGTGCAGTACGCCACCCTAGGCCCCAACCTTTACGAGGCCCTGAGGGCCGGGCACGTGGAGGTGGGGATGGTCCAGGAACCCGCCCTCACCCTTCTCAAGGAGGCGGGTGGACGGGAGCTTGTGAACCTGATGGACCTTAGGCAGGCCCGGACCTATCTGGGAGGCCCCTACGAGTTCATGGGGGTGGCGGTGCGGCGGGAGGAGCGCCAGGGAAGGCTGGAGGAGATGCGGGCCCTCTCCAGGGCCCTGGAAAAGGCCCTCCGCTTTATCCACGCCGCCAACGCCCACCTCATCGCCGACACCCTGCCCAAGGCCCTGATCGCCGGGGGGGATGAGGAGAGGCTCAGGGCGGTGATTGAGCGCTACCGCAAGGACCTCTACCCCACAAGGGTGCGGATTGACCTGGAGGCGGCCCGCCGGGTGGCGGAAAGCCAGATGGAGGCGGGCCTCCTCCCCCCTTCCTTCCGGGTTGAGGGCCTCCTGGACCTGGAGGTGCTGGGTGCTTCGGGTTGAGAACCTCACCCTGGGCTACGGGGGGGTGCCCGTCCTGGAGGGGGTGAGCCTCGGCGTGGGGGAAGGGGAGTTTGTAAGCCTGGTGGGGCCCTCGGGAAGCGGTAAGAGCACCCTACTCCGGGCCGTGGCCGGGCTGGTGCGGCCGCGGGCCGGGGCGATCCACCGGGCCTTTCCCCCGGAGGCCTTGGGCTTTCTCTTCCAGGAGGACGCCCTCCTCCCCTGGCGGACCGCACGGGAAAACGCCGCCTTGGGCCTCAGGATCCGCGGCTGGCCTAAGGCGAAGGCCTTGGAGGAGGCCGAGGCATGGCTTTTGCGCCTGGGGCTCCAGGGGCTTGGGGACCGCTACCCCCATGAGCTCTCCGGAGGGCAAAGGAAGCGGGTGGCCCTGGCCCAGGTGCTGGCCTTAAGGCCCCGGCTCCTCCTCATGGACGAGCCCTTCTCCAGCCTGGACGCCATCCTGCGCACAGGGGTTACCCGGGACCTCCTCCGGCTGGTGGAGGGAGAAGGCATCGCCGTCCTCCTGGTGACCCACGACCTCGAGGAAGCCCTGGCCCTCTCCGACCGGGTCTACCTCCTTTCCCAAGGGCCCAGGGCCCGGATCGCCAAGGAGTACGCCGTCCCCTTTTCCCGGCCCCGCGACCCCGTGGGGGTACGGAGTGATCCCCGCTTCGGCCCGCTCCTTAGGAGGCTATGGCAGGACCTGGAGGAGGTGGCCCTGTGCGCCGCGTCCTAGGGGTCGTAGGCCTTCTCCTCCTCTGGGAGGGCCTGGCCGCCTGGGGCCTCCTGAACCCCCTCTACGCCCCGCCCCCCCATCAGGTCCTCCTCACCCTCTATGGGCTCTTCCAAAGCGGGGAGATCCTCCCCCACCTCCAGGCCACCTTCACCGCGGCCCTGCTGGGGCTTTTCTGGGGGGTCCTCCTGGGGGGAAGCTTAGGCCTCCTCGCCGCCTTCAGCCCCCTTTTCGCCGACATGCTGGAGCCCATAATGCTTCTCCTGAACGCCATCCCCCGGGTGATCCTAGCTCCTCTCTTCGTCATCTGGCTGGGCATAGGTCTGGCCTCCAAGGTGGCCCTAAGCCTGGTTCTGGTCTCGGTCCTCCTCTTCTTCGCCGTCTACGGGGGGGTGCGGAACGTGGACCCGAGGCTGGTGGAGCGGGTAGAGACCCTGGGGGGAGGAAGGCTCTGGCTCCTCAAGGAGGTCTACCTCCCCTCCCTCGCCGCCTGGGTGCTCTCCTCCCTGAAGGTGGCGGTGGGCTTCGCCTTCACGGGGGCGGTGGTGGGGGAGTTCGTGGCCGCAAGCCGGGGGCTCGGCTACCTCCTCTCCTTCGCCCAGAGCACCTATAACGCCAAGCTCTCCCTGGCCCTGATCACCCTCATCGTTCTCTTTGTCCTCCTCCTTTTCTTCCTCTTTGACCGCCTCGAGCGCCACCTCCTCCGCTGGCGGCCCCGGGGCAGGGCGGAGAGCCAAGCCTGATCCCACCCCATGGAGGCTTGGGCCAAAAGGGGGTGGGATCACGCCTCCCTCCGCCCCCCAGGAAGCTCCACCCGCCGCCCGCAGCGGCAGGTCTCCCCCTCCATGCGGATCAGGGTGCCGTCCGCCTTGGGGTAGAGCCAGAGGGCCCCGCAGTCCGGGCAGCGCACCTCGGCCACCAGGGTGCGGATCTCCTCTGGGGAGAAGCGGTAGACCTCGCCGCACCAGTGGCAGACCACCTCCGCCCCCCCCGTCCTTCACGATCATCTCCTCCCGCTCCTCTGGGGTGAAGAAGACCAGGGCCTCGAGGGCCTTCTCCCGGGTGCAGCGGCACCGGAAGCGGGCCGGGATCTCGTTTTGGGGGTAGCCCAGGGCGCTAAGGTCGGTGCGCTGGAAGCCGAGGCCCTCCATAAGGGCCTCCAAAGCCCCCTCCAGGCCCCTTTCCCTGAGAAGGGGCGTGATCCCGGGGAGGGCCTTGAGGTTGGCCTCGAGGCGGCCCAGGACCTCCTTCTTAGCCCCCGGCATCACCTGCACCGCCACCCCCTCGCCACCTCCACCTCCCCCTCCCCCTTCACCCTCACCCCTAGGAGGAGTGATCCGGCCCCTTGGA
>NZ_ATNI01000116.1:0-49050 GCF_000511705.1 Thermus sp. NMX2.A1 | reverse complement strand
AGGCGGAGGATTAAGTGCCCTGCTCTGGTGCAGAGAGGGCAGCTGCCGTCTATGTAGACGAGGAGCCTAGGAGTATGGGCCTTTTCGACCCTGAAAAGGCCATCTTTGCCCCGCATGCTCATAAGGAACCTTACCACGTAGGTTCAGGGGCTGGGCATCCTTTGGTTACATGGCCGGGGGGTTTGGCCACGGCTTTCCACTGGCGTAAAGTGAAGGGTATGGAGAGGCCCATTTCCGAGCGGCTTTTTTCCGAGGCGCAAGCCCACATCCCGGGCGGGGTTTCCAGCCCCGTTAGGGCCTTCAAGGCGGTGGGGGGTACCCCTCCCTTCCTGGTGCGGGGGGAGGGAGCCTACGTGTGGGACGCCGATGGGAACCGGTACGTGGACTACGTGCTGAGCTGGGGGCCCTTGATTCTGGGCCACGCCCACCCGGAGGTGGTCAGGAGGGTGAAGGAGGTGGCGGAGCAGGGCCTGACCTTCGGGGCTCCCCATCCCCTCGAGGCCGAGCTGGCCAAGGCGGTGAAGCGGGCCTACCCCCAGGTGGAGCTGGTCCGTTTCGTGAACTCGGGGACCGAGGCCACCATGAGCGCCTTGCGCCTGGCCAGGGGATATACAGGGAGAAAGTATGTCGTCAAGTTCCGGGGCAACTACCACGGGCATGCGGATGGCCTTTTGGTGGAGGCGGGAAGCGGAGCCCTCACCTTGGGCGTGCCCAGCAGCGCCGGGGTGCCCGAGGAGTACGCCAGCCTTACCCTGGTCCTGGAGTACAACGATCCCGAGGGGCTTAGGGAGCTTCTTAGGGCACGGGGTGAGGAGATCGCCGCCATCATCTTTGAACCGGTGGTGGGCAACGCCGGGGTCCTTATCCCCACGGAGGAGTTCCTCAAGGCCTTGCACCAGGCCCGGGAGTACGGAATCCTCCTCATCGCCGACGAGGTGATGACGGGCTTTCGCCTGGCCTTCGGTGGGGCCACGGAGCGGCTTGGGCTTAAGCCCGATCTCATCACCCTGGGCAAAATCCTGGGAGGCGGCCTTCCCGCCGCCGCCTACGGGGGCAGGCGGGAGATCATGGAAGAGGTGGCCCCCTTGGGACCCGTCTACCAGGCGGGGACCCTTTCGGGGAATCCCCTGGCCATGGCCGCGGGCCTGGCTACCCTGGAGATCCTGGAGAGGAATCCCGGCTACTACGGGTACCTGGAAACCCTGGGGGCCAGGCTGGAGGCAGGGCTCAAGGAGGTGCTTTCCCAAAAGGGCCTTCCCCACACGGTAAACCGCCTGGGCTCCATGATCACGGTTTTCTTCACCGAAGGGCCCGTGGCCACCTTCCAGGAGGCCAGGCGCACGGATACGGAGCTCTTCAAGCGCTTCTTCCACGGCCTGTTGGACCGGGGGGTGTACTGGCCGCCCTCCAACTTTGAGGCGGCCTTTCTGTCCGTGGCGCATAAGGAGGAGGATGTGGCCCTTACCCTCGAGGCCCTGGAGAAAGCCCTCTAGCCCATGACCCTGAAGGACCCCATCTGCGCCATCGCCACTCCCTTGGGCAAGGGGGCCATCGGGGTGGTGCGGCTTTCCGGGGAGGGAGCCCTGGAGGTGGCAAGCCGGGTGTGGCGGGGAAAGGACCCCAGGAAGCTGAAAGGGGGGCGCTTTACCCTGGGGGAGGTGGTGGACCCGGAAACCGGGGAGGTGTTGGACCAAGCCCTGCTTTTGGTCTTCCGAGCCCCCAGGTCCTACACGGGGGAGGATGCCTGCGAGTTCCACACCCATGGTTCGATGGCGGTGCTGAGGAGGGTCCTGGAGGCCCTGGTGAAGGCGGGAGCCCGGCTGGCTGGTCCTGGGGAGTTCACCTTCCGGGCCTACATGAACGGGAAGCTGGACCTGGCGCAGGCGGAGGCGGTCTTGGCCCTGGTGGAGGCGGAAGGGGACCTGGCCCGCCGCCAGGCTTTGAGGAGCCTCGAGGGGAGCTTCTCCCGGAAAATCGCCGCCTTGGAGGATAGGCTTCTTTCCCTTCTTGCCCACATCCAGGCCCTTCTGGACTATCCCGAGGAGGGGGTGGAGCCCCTCGAGGCCAGAAGGGTGATCGGGGAGGTGCTGGAGGAGGTGGAGGCCCTCCTTGCCCAGGCAAGGTCCTCCCGCCTGGCCCAACGGGGGGCCCGCCTGGCCTTGATCGGAGCTCCCAATGCGGGCAAAAGCTCGCTTCTAAACGCCCTTCTGGGCTACGAGCGGGCCTTGGTTTCCCCCATCCCCGGCACCACCCGGGACTACCTGGAAGCGCCTTTGGAGCTCTTCGGCATCCCCCTGGTGGCGGTGGACACAGCGGGCATTCGGGACACCTTGGATCCCCTGGAGCGGGCAGGGGTGGAAAGAGCTTTAAGAATTGCTGAGGAAGCCGATCTCGTGCTCTACGTGGCCGACCGCTCGGCTCCCAGGCCTTCCCTTCCTCCCTTACCCCCAAGGACCTTGAAGGTGGCCACCAAGGCGGACCTACCTCCCCTTTGGGAGGATGCGGAGTTTATCCCGGTGTCCAGCGTGACGGGGGAGGGATTAGGCCAGCTTAAGGAGGCCATCCGGGAGGCGTTTTTGGGCAGGGGGGGAGGGGAGTACCTCCTGAGCGAGCGGCAGATCGAGGCCCTTCATCAGGCCAGGGAGAGGCTTTTGGAGGCGAAAAACCTCCCGGAGGACCTTATGGGATTGGCTCTCGAGGAGGCCCTCAAGGCCCTGGCTTCCTTGAGGGGCAGGAAGGAGGTTTCCGAGGAGGTGGTGGCCCGGGTTTTCCAGAATTTCTGCGTGGGGAAGTAGCCAGGCCCCTCAGGGCAGGAAGGAATCCAGGATGGCCTCCACCTGGTCGGTTTCGATCAGGAAGGCGTCGTGGCCATGGGGGCTACGGATCTCCCGGTACCTTCCTCCGCTTAAGCGGGCCACCTGCCGCACCTCCTCGGCGGGGTAGAGGAGGTCGGTGTCTATGCCCACGAAGAGGGAGGGCAGGTTTTTTAGCCGCTTCAGGGCTTCCTCCACCCCACCCCTTCCCCGGCCCACATCGTGGGTATCCATGGCCCGGGAGAGAACCAGATAGCTTTCCGCATGGAAGCGCTTAAGGAACTTCTCCCCCTGGTAGTCCAGGTAGGTTTCCCCCTTTTCGGGCTCCTGGCCCCAGCGGGTTTCAAAGCCCTTGGGTGCCCGGTAGCTCATCATGGCGATGCCCCGGGCCAGGGCCATGCCCTTGGGGGCAGGATGACCGGCATGGTACTCAGGGTCTAGGAGGATAGCCTGGCGGCTTAGATGGTTGAAGGCCCGGGCCCAGGGGCCATGCCTTGCGGGAGCGGCCAGGACCACCAGTTTCTTCACCCTTTCCGGGTACATGAGGGCGAACTCCAGGGCCACCATTCCGCCCAAGCTTCCCCCGATCACGATGGCCTTCTCCACCCCCAGGTGGTCCAAAAGCCTTGCCTGGACCCGGGCCAGGTCACGGATGGTAAGGAGGGGAAACTCCTTGGCGTAGGGCCTTCCCGTGCGGGGGTCTAGGGAGAGGGGTCCGGTGGAGCCATAGCAGCTTCCCAGGTGGTTGGCGGAGATCACGTAGTAGAGAGCAGGGTCCAGGATCCGCCCGGGGCCCACCAGGGCATCCCACCACCCTTGGGGGCCGAAGGCCTTCTCCAGGGGGGAGAGGCTTTGGAAGGTGGCCTCGTCGTAGGTGCCTGCCAGGTGGGCGCTTCCCGTGAGGGCGTGGAAGACCAAGACCGCGTTGTCCCTGAGCCGGGAAAGCCGGCCGTAGGTTTCAAACCGCAGGCGCACCTCGGGCAGGAAGCCCCCAAGCTCGGTGTAAAACCCTTCCCGCCTGGGGAAGAGCACGGCGGTGCGGGGCCTGGGAGGGGGGATGGGAAAGGGGGGAGCGGGGAGGCTTGAGGATGAGGGCCTCGTGCTCCCCCCAGGTTTCCAGGGCGATCTCGCTCATGCCAGGGCCTCCCTAAGCTCCGCTTTCAAGTCGTCCACATGCTCGAGGCCCACGCTCAAGCGCACCATCTCCGGCAAAACCCCCGCCAGGACCTGCTCCTCCGGGGAGAGCTGGGAGTGGGTGGTGGAGGCGGGGTGGATGGCCAGGGTACGGGTATCCCCCACGTTGGCCAGGTGGGAGATGAGCTTAAGGCGGGAGATGAAGCGCTTGGCGGCCTCGTACCCTCCCTTCAGGCCAAAGGTGAGGACAGCTCCCGGTTTCCCCCGGAAGTACTTCTGGGCGCGGGCGTGGTGGGGATGCTGGGGGAGGCCCGGGTAGTTCACCCAGGCCACCTGGGGTTGCTCCGCAAGCCAGTGGGCCAGGTGGAGGGTGTTTTCCACGTGGCGCTCCGCCCGTAGGGAAAGGGTTTCCATGCCGAGAAGCACCACCCAGGCCTCAAAGGGCCCCAGGGCCTGTCCCTGGTCCCGAAGCCCATCCACCCGGGCCTTCACGATGAAGGCCAGGTCCCCAAAGGCCTCCACCAACCTGAGGCCGTGGTACCCGGGCTGAGGCTCGGTGAGGAGGGGGTAGCGGCCGTTGTCCCAGGGGAAGTTCCCCCCGTCCACTATGCCCCCGGCGATCACCGCCCCGTGCCCTCCCACCCACTTGGTGAGGGAATGGGTTACCACCGCCGCTCCCCATTCCAGGGGCCTAAGGAGGTAGCCCCCCATGCCGAAGGTGTTGTCCACGAAAAGGGCTACCCCCACTTCCCGGGCGGCTTGGGCCAGGGCCTCGAGGTCCGGGATGTTCAGGGCGGGGTTGCCGATGGACTCCACCCACCAGGCCCGGGTTTTCCCGTCGGTGAGGGCTAAGAACTCCTCGGGGCGCTCTTCCCTGGAGGTGAAGCGCACCTCTATTCCAAGCCGCTTCAGGGTTACCTTGAACTGGTTGAAGGTGCCCCCGTACAGGTTCGGAGTGGAAACGATGTTGTCCCCCGCCTGGGCCAGGGTGGTGAGGGCCAGGAACTGGGCGGCGTGGCCCGAAGAGGTGGCCAGCGCAGCCTTGCCCCCCTCGAGGGCCGCCAGACGCCGTTCCAGCACCTCCACCGTGGGGTTCATAATGCGGCTATAGATGTTCCCGAACTCCTTCAAGGCGAAGAGGTTGGCGGCGTGCTCGGGACTCTGGAAAAGGTAGCTGGTGGTGGGGTAGATGGGCACCTGGCGGCTTAAGGTGGTGGGCTCGGGCTCGTAGCCAGCGTGGAGCTGCAAGGTTTCAAAGCGCATCCTTGGCCTCCTTTCCAAGAACCCGCCTGGGGCGCTTGGGAAGGGGCCAATAAGAAGGCCCCTTCTGGCGGGAAGTGCAAGGGCACCGTTCTCTCGCCTAGAAGGGGTTGGGCGTGGCGCTTACCCCCCTCTCTTATCGTCCCCGGGCGTTTCCCCCACCCGGGCCGGCCTTGGCACCAGCCCCACCCGCATCCGGCCATGAAACGGAAGGGATGGGAGGTTGCCGCGGTTTCACAGGGCCGTACCCTCCACCGCTCTGGATAAGAGAACGGGCTGGTTTTCGCCGCGCCCCGGCGCGGTTAAGGGTCAGTGTAGGGGCTTGGGGCTTGGCCGTCAACACCCTTTGACCTTTTGGCCCTCCTCCCCTATACTGAACTCCGCTACGGGGAGTAGCGCAGCCCGGTAGCGCACCTCGTTCGGGACGAGGGGGTCGCTGGTTCAAATCCAGTCTCCCCGACCAGAAGGCCGGCCCACGGGCCGGCTTTTCGTATACTCCTCCCGTGGGCTTTCTGGCGGGCCTTGCCCTCTTGCTTTTGGGGTTGCACCTGATCGGGGAAGGGCTTTCCTCGGTAAAGGGGAAAAGGTACCTGCTGGCCCGGGCCTTTTCCAGGCCGGGGAGCCTTCTGCTTTCGGGTCTTCTCCTGGGGCTTCTTTCGGGTAGCGGCACCGGCCTTTCCCTCCTGGCCCTGGGGCTTTTGGAAGGGGGGATCTTCTCCCTGGGGCAGGCCGCCCTCCTTTCCCTGGCCGCCACCGCCGGGGCCGGCGCCTGGGTGGGGGTGGTGGCCCTGGCGCAAAGGGAGGTGGCCGAGGTCCTGCTGGCTCTGGGCCTTCCTCTTTTCCTCTTCCGGGGAAGCCGAAGCGGCGGGCTGGTTCTTTTGGGCTTGGGCCTTCTTTTCCTGGGCTTTTTGGAGATGGGCCAGGGGGCCAAGGCTTTTGCGCCCCTTTTGAGCCTGCTTAATCCGGGTCCATGGGCCCTGTATGTGGTGGGGATCGTCCTGGCCTTTTTCCTGGGAACCGCCAACGGGGTGGCGGCCTTGGCCCTTGCCCTTATGCCCTTTTTGGGACAAGGGGGGAGCATGGCCTTGACCCTGGGGGCGGGGGTGGGGGTTTCGGGAGCCCTTTTTCTGGCGGCCTTGGGGGGCAGGCGGGAGGGATGGGCTTTGGGGGTGGCCCTTTTGGGGCATCGCTTTCTCTTTTCCCTGCCCTTTTTGCTTCTGCTTGGGCCGCTTGGGAGCGTGGGGGTGGTGGGGCTCCACCTCCTAAGCCACCTGGCCTACGCCATAGCCTTTCTTCCCCTCCAGGGGCGTTACCTGCGCCTTACCGAAGGTCTCTTTCCCCGCCGCACCGTAAGCCCCAAGTACCTTTCCCCCGAGGCTTTGGAAACCCCTAGCCTGGCCTACGCCCTGGTGCAGCGGGAGCTTGGCCGGGTGGCGGATGCCGTGCGGAACATGCTGGCGCGGGCGGTGCGGATCCTGGCCCAGGAGGAAGGGGGCGAGGCGGAGCTCGAGGCGCTGGAGGACAAGGTGGACCGGCTTACCCGGGAGGTGGTCCTCTATACCGCCGAGCTTTCCACCCGCACCCGGGACGAGCGGGCGGTGCGGTTCTTCGTGGCGGCCAGTGAGCTTGAGCACCTCGGGGACCTGGTGCGCCGGGTGGTGCGCCAGGCGGCGAAGCTTTGGGCCCAGGGCCTGACCTTTAGCCCGGAAGGCAAGGAGGACCTCCTGGAGGCGGGAAGGTTGGTGCTGGGCCGCCTCGAGCGCATGGCGGCCGCCTTGGCCACGGGGGACAAGGCCCTGGCGGAAGGGGTTTTGTCCGAGGAAAGGGAGGTGGCGGCCTTTCTGGATCGCCTGCGCCGGGCCCACCTGAGCCGTTTGGAAAGCGGCCGGGCGGAAAGCCGGGCCACCACCTTGGCCCACCTGGACCTCCTCATCACCCTGGAGGAGGTTTCCAGCGGGGTGGACAGGCTTTGCCGCCTGGTCCTGGAGCTTTAAGCTAGGAAGCGTGGTGAGGATTCTGGGCGGCAAGGCCAAGGGGGTGCCCTTGAAGGTGCCGGCTTCGGCCAGGCCCTCCCCCGTGCGCCTGCGGAAGGCGCTTTTTGACTACCTGCGCTTGCGCTACCCCAAGCGGGGCCGGTTCCTGGACCTCTATGCGGGGAGCGGGGCGGTGGGCCTCGAGGCGGCCAGCGAGGGCTTTGAGGCCACCCTGGTGGAGAAGGACCAGGAAGCGGTGGCCCTCCTTAAGGAAAACCTCCGCCGCACGGGGCTTCGGGCCCGGATCGTTCCCCTTCCCGTGGAGGTCTTTCTGCCGGAGGCCAAGGCCCGGGGCGAACGCTACACGGTGGCCTTCATGGCACCGCCCTATCCCCTGGACCTGGTCCAGGCCTTCCAGGCCCTCCTGGAAAGCGGCCTGGTGGAGAAGGGGGGCCTTTACATCCTGCAGCACCCTAAGGACCTGCACCTGCCCTTTGGGGAGCGGCGGGTTTACGGGGAAAACGCCCTCACCCTGGTGGAGGCTTAGATGCACGTGGTCTATCCCGGAAGCTTTGATCCCCTTACCAACGGCCATTTGGACGTGATCCAGCGGGCAAGCCGCCTCTTTGACCGGGTCACGGTGGCGGTGCTGGAAAACCCCAACAAGCGGGGGCAGTACCTCTTTACCGCCGAGGAGCGCCTCAACATCGTGCGGGAGGCCACTGCCCACCTGCCCAACGTGGAGGCCCGCACCTTTTCCGGCCTTCTGGTGGATTTCGTGAGGCAGGTGGGGGCCCAGGCCATCGTCAAGGGCCTGAGGGCGGTTTCCGACTATGAGTATGAGCTCCAGATGGCCCACCTGAACCGCCAGCTTTTGCCGGGCTTGGAAACCCTCTTCATCCTGGCCGCCACCCGGTACTCCTTTGTGTCCAGCACCATGGTCAAGGAGATCGCCCGCTACGGGGGGGATGTATCCAAGCTGGTGCCCCCGGCCACCCTTAGGGCCCTCAAGTCCAAGTTCGGCCAGGGGTAAAATCCCCTTGGAGGTTGTCATGAAGGCTTTTTCCAGCAAGTACGGGAACACCCTGGAGTTCGGTCACCTCATCGGGGGGGAGGAGGTCTTTGAAGGGAAGGTCCTCGAGAGGCGGAATCCCTCGGACCTCGAGGACCTGGTGGCCCGTTTCCCCGAGGGCACCAAGGAAACCCTGAGGAAAGCCGCCTTAAAGGCGCGGGAAGCCTTTAAGGAGTGGAGCCAGACCCCGGCGCCCGTGCGGGGGCAGGTGCTTTTCAACCTGGCCAAGATCCTGGAACGGGAGAAGCCCACCCTGACCCGGCTGATGGTCAGGGAGGTGGGGAAGACCTTCAAGGAGGCGGGGGGAGATGTCCAGGAGGCCATAGACACCGCCATCTTCTTTGCCTCCGAGGGCCGGAGGCTTTACGGCCAGACCGTGCCCAGCGAGATGCGGAACAAGGAGCTCTTCACCTTCCGCAGGCCTTTGGGGGTGGTGGGGATGATCACCGCCGGGAACTTCCCCATCGCCGTGCCCAGCTGGAAGCTGATCCCTGCGGTCCTTGCGGGCAACACCGTGGTCTGGAAGCCTTCCGATGACTCCCCGGTTCTTTCCTATATCTTCGTCAAGCTCTTTGAGGAGGCGGGCCTCCCTCCCGGGGTCATCAACGTGGTCTTTGGAGGGGGGAAGGACTCCACGGGCCAGTGGCTGGTGGAACTCATGGACGAGGGTCTCCTCAACAAGTTCGCCTTCACCGGCAGCACCAAGGTGGGGCGCTGGATCGGGGAGGTGGCGGGGCGGAACCTGATCCGGCCCACCCTGGAGCTTGGGGGAAAGAACCCCCTGGTGGTGATGCGGGATGCCGATCTGGATTTGGCGGTGGAAGGGGCCTGGTGGAGTGCCTTCGCCACCGGGGGGCAGCGGTGCACCTCGGCGGGGAACATCCTGGTGGATGCCCCCATCTACGAGGAGTTCAAGAAGCGCTTCCTGGAAAGGACCGAGGCCACGGTGGTGGGAAACCCTCTTCTCCACCCCGAGGTCACCTACGGCCCCTTCATCAACGAGCGCCTGTTCCAGCGCTGGCTGGAACACTACACCTGGGGGCAGGAGGATGGGGCTACCTTGCTCTTTGGCAAGGGGCGGATTACGCGGGAGAACCCTTATCCCCGGTTCCTGGGGGACCCGGAAACTGGGCTCTACGGCTGGCCCACGGTGTGGGAGGCCAAGCCCGGCATGCGCCAGTTCGCCGAGGAGATCTTCGGCCCCACCATCAACCTGGTTAAGGTGGACGGCATCGAGGAGGCCCTCGAGGTGGCCAACGCCACGCCCTACGGCCTATCCAGCGCCATTTACACCAACCACCGCCACTGGGCCTACCTCTTCAAGGTGGGCATCCGGGCGGGGATGACCAGCATCAACAACACCACCGTGGGCGCCGAGGCCCACCTGCCCTTCGGCGGGGTAAAAGCCAGCGGCAATGGGGCCCGGGAATCCGGGATTTGGGTCATAGAGGAGTACACCTACTGGCATGCGGTGAACGAGGAGTACTCGGGCCGCCTCCAGCTGGCCCAGATGGATACCGGCTACGTGAGCCCCAAGGCCCCTACCCCCTGGGCCGAGGTCCTCGGTTTCTAGCCTGTACCCCTTTCCGCTCAAGAGGGGTAGCGTTACTGGGCGCTTTCCAGGTCGGGCCTCAGGCGCACCGCATCCCTAAGGTACACGTGGCGTACCTGGTCCTGAGGGGTGTCGGTGTTCCAAAGGGCTAGGACCCGGATCACCCGGGGCAGGCTTCCCGGCACCGGCACCTCCCGGGCGGACAGCAGGGGAACCCGGTGCATGCCTATCTGGCGGGCAGCCTCGGCGGGGAAGGCCGAATGTAGGTCCTCCGTAACCGTGAAGATGATGGCTGCCAGCTCCTCATGGCTTTGGATGCCGTTTGCCTCCAGCATCTTAAGGAGAAGCTCCCGCGTGGCTTGATGGATGGCCTCCGGCGTATCCTCCTCCACGGTGATGGCACCCCTGATGCCCCGGACCATAGTTGGGCTCCATGCTAAGGGGTTTAGGCCTTTGGCACAAGATGGGTAGACTGGGAGTTGTGAATCTGATGGCGGTGTTCGCCCATCCCGATGACGAGATCGGGGCTTCAGGCACCCTGGCCCTCCACGGCCGGCGGGGGGACCGGGTGCTTTTGGTCTGGATGACCAAGGGGGAGTTGGCGAGCCAGTTCGGGGAGCTGGAAGAGGACAGGGTGGCCGAGATACGGGAGGGGCATGGGGCCCATGTGGCCCGGTTGATCGGGGCCGAGTACCGTTTTCTACCCTTTCGTGATACCTTTCTCACCGGGGGCAGGGAGGAAGCCCTGGCCTTGGCTCGGTTGATGGCCGAGTTTCGGCCGGATGCCGTGATCACCTGGGATCCCCTGGACGTCCACCCTGACCACCGGGCCACCCATCAGGCGGTCCTTTCCGCCTTAAAGTTTTGCCGCATACCCAAACTCGTGGGGGAAGCGCACCGGAAGCCGGTACGGCTTTACCACTATCCCAGGAAGGAGCTTGTGAGACCGTGGCTCTACGTGGATACCACCGCCACCCAAGAGGTGGCTGAAGCGGTGTTTGCCTTTTACCAGGAGTTCTACCGCTGGCCCTTTACCCTGGAGGAGTTTCGCGCCCGCCGGCGCCTTCGGGGTCGGGAGGCGGGGGTTCCCTTTGCGGAGGCGTTTCAGACGGACTCCCCTCCGGCGTGGCCTGCTCTTCCCTAACGCCTTCCGCGGGATTGTAGGCAGGGGTGAGCACGTAAGCTAAGAGCACTGCGGGAAGGACCAGGGGCAAGGTGGCGTACCCGCCCCACTCCGCTGCCAGAACGGTGGCCGCGAAGGGAGCGCGGGCTACCCCCGCCAGCACCGCCACGCCCCCGGCCAGGGCCAGGGTTTCAGGAGGAAGGGCCAGCGGGCCCGGCAGATGGGCCAGGAAAGCTCCCAAGAGCCCTCCCAGGACCAGGGCAGGGGTGTAGGGGCCCCCGTAGGCCCTTATCCCGCTGGCCAGGAGGAGAAGGAGGAGCTTGGCGAAAAGGAGGGACAGCACGGCTAGGGGGGGCAGAAGGGGAGTGGTGGCCACGGCTACCCAGCCCAGGCCACTCCCCAAGGCTTCGGGCAGAACGAGGAGGGCCAGGGCCAAGGCCAGGCCCAAAAGGGCATGGCGCCAGGGGTAGGGAAGAGGGCGGATGCGGCCTTCCAGAAAGCGGGAGCCTTCCACCCAAAGGGTGGCCAGGGCAGCGGCCACCAGCCCTACCAGGGCGCCGGCAGGGAGGGCACCCATATCCACCTGGGCCTGGAAGGTTAGAAGGGGAGTGTAGCCGTAGAAGGCCCCGTAGACGGCAAAACCCGCCAAGGCCCCGATCAAGGCTGGGGTAAGGGCCCGGGCCTCGAGGAGCAGGCTCCGGTAAAGAATCTCCGTGGCGAGGAGGGCTCCGGCCACGGGAGCGTGCAGGCTGGCTCCAAGCCCGGCGGCGAGCCCGGCAAAGGCCAGCCCCCCGCCCAGTCGAGGAAAGCGCCGGTCCAGCCCCCGGCCCAGCCAAAGCCCCAGCACCCCAAAGGGACCCTCGCGCCCCATGGGGGAGTAGAGGGAAAGCTGGAGTATCCCTCCCAACACGGCCCGCAGGTGGGAGGAAGGAGGGGTCGGCCGGTCCTCCCGGGCCTGGAGAAGAAAGGCGGCAAGCCCCTGGCCGGTTCCCAGGAAGCTGGTGAGGGCGAAGAGGAGGGGCAGGAGGAAGGCAAGGGGCCAGAGGGATGGTCCGGTGAAGGCCTGGGCCAGGCCTCCTTCCCCGGGGGGTTCGGGGGCCAGGTACCCGAAGAAAAGGCCCAAGGCCTCGGTCAAGGCTCTAAGCAAGGCGTTCAGAAAGGCCAGGAGGAGCCCGGCCAAGGCTCCGGTGAAGGCGCTATAGAGGATGAGAGGTCCCGTATGCCGGACCTCCTGGTCCCAGAGGGAGGGGAAGCCGAGCTGGGGGCCGCGGCCCAAGGGGCGCATCAGAGGGAGTGTACCAGACTGGCGGGGCTTCCCCGGGTCAGGCGGGGGGTGGGAAGGCTCAGGGCCCGGTACCCTCCCCGGGTCAGGGCCCGAATGAGAACCCGGGGATCCACCTTCTCCCAGAGGAAAAGGGCCTCGTTTTTCACGTCCAGGTCTGGGCTGCTGGCCCGGGAGTCCGTGCCCAGGGCCAGCTCCACCCCATGGCGGGCGTAGAGGTGGATGGGAGCCTCCCCCACCTGCAGGTAAGCGTTGGACCGGGGGCAGAGGATGACCTTGGTGCCGGAATCCGCTAGCATCCTCATCTCTTCCTCGTCCACCTGCACCCCGTGGACCAAAAGGGTGTTGGGGCCCAAGGCGCCAAGGGCCTGAAGGTAGCGGATAGGGGTTAGGCCCGGGGGTTCAAAGGGGGTTCGGCTGAAGCGTCCGTGGATCTGGGTTAAAAACCCCTCTCCTTTTTGCAGGAAGGCTGCTTCTTCCTGGCTTTCCCCTGCGTGGATCATGAGGGGAAGGCCCTCGGCCCTGGCGTACTGGGCGAGCCGCCGCAACAGCGGTGCGCTCACCGAGTAGGGGGCATGGGGGGAAAGCCCCACCCTCACCCGTCCTTCCAGGCGCCGCCAGGCCTTGACCTTAGCCTGGACCTGCTGGAACACTTCCTCGGCGTCCTCGGGATCCGGGGCGAAGACCTCGTAGAAGGCCACCCCCGGCAGGGGGCTTTCCCGAAGCAGGAACTCCATGACCTCATCCTTGAACACCACGTCGGCGAAGGCCCCTGCCCCGGAGCGCAGGAGTTCCTCCAGGCCCTGCTTTGCCGCCTCGAGGCCCCGCTTTTCCCTATGGGCCACCACATGGGGGATGAAGCCGGAAAAGGGACCCCGGTAAAGGGGGTGTAGGGAAAGATCCAGGTGGGTGTGGGCGTTCACGGGGGGTGGGAAGAGGGCCTTTCCCTTGGGGACCACTTCCGCCTGGGGGAAGCGCGCCCGAAGCTCCTCCAGGCTTCCCTGGCCCACCACGGTGGGTCCCTGGACCGCTATGGCCCCCCGGAGCATGGGGGTGCCGAAACCCGTGTAGACCACCTCGGCGGTCCAGAGCTCAGTCCTTAGCCAGAACATAGCGGTTGGGGTTTCGGGCGAAGTCCACGGCCCGGTAGCCCTGGGCGAAGTAGTGGCCTAGGACCAGGCGGCTATGTTCCCGCCACACCAGCGCCAGGGCTGGGTCTTCCCGCAGGATCCTTCCCCAGTCCTCGGGGATTTGGAAAAGGAGACGGGGGCCCTCGAGGTCCAAGAAGGCCTCCACGGGCTTTTCCGCCTCCACCCGGTTGGTCTGGGGCAACCCCTCCAGCAGGGGTTCAGGCGGCGGGGTGTAGATGCGGGCGTAGACCCTTTCCGAAAGGAGCTCCCACTCCGCCAGAAGCCGGTCCGAGGGGGCCCCGGCGTTGATGCCCGTCATGGGGCCGTAGTGGTCGGGAAGGTAGGTTTTGGCGGTGGCCCCAAGCTTCCTCAGGTTGAAGTTGGCGTTTACCCCCCGTAAGGGGTCGAAGGTCCAGACCACCTTCTTTATCCCCCGGGCCAGGCACCAGTCCCGCTGGAAGCGCTTTAGCCAAAGCGCGGCCCCCGTGCCCCGGTAGGCTTCCAGAACCCCCAGCATGTGGGAGTGCTGCAGGGTGGGGTCTTGGGTGGGGAAGCCAAAGACGAAGCCCACCATCCGCCCTTCCACGAAGGCTCCCGCCACCAGGCCCCCTTCATCCTGAACCGCAATGAGAAGGCCCCTTGGCACCAGATCGCTTTCCGCACGGCCCCAGACCTCCCGCTGGAGCTCCACCACGGCCTCCATCTCCTCAGGGCCCTTTAGCTCGCGGACATGTACCTCTGCCATAGGGTGATCCGCTCCACCAAGGGAAGCTTCAGGTGCACGCCGATACCTGGACCCTCGGGCACGGGCATAAGGCCCTCCTCCGCCTCGAGGGCCTCCTCCACGATGTCCTCCTCCCAGTAGCGGCTGGCCGAGCTCACGTCCCCGGGCTTGGTGAAGGCGGGCAGGGTGGCCAGGTGGAGGTTGTGGGCCCGGCCCACCCCAGCCTCCAGCATTCCTCCCATCCAAAGGGGAATCCCAGCGCTTTGGGCCAGGGCGTGGACCTTGAGGCTTTCCCCATGGCCCCCAAGCCGGGCCGGCTTGATGTTGAACACCTTTCCTGACATGAGCTCCATGGCCTTTCTCGCCTTTTCCGCGGAGGTGAGGCTTTCGTCCAGGCAGATGGGGGTGGCGATCTCCCGTTGAAGCCGGGCGTGGTCCAGGAGGTCATCGTAGCCCAGGGGTTGCTCGATGTAATCCAGGAAGAGCTCGTCCAGCCGTTTCAGCCGGGGAAAGTCGGAGAGGCGGTAGGCGCTGTTGGCGTCGGCGGTTAGGGTGGCTTCCGGGAAGGCCTGGCGCACGGCTTTCAGCACCTCGTAGTCCCAGCCCGGCTTGATCTTGAGCTTGATGCGCCGGTACCCCTCGGAAAGGTGCCGTTCCACTGCCTTCAGGGTGTCCGCCACTGTGGGCTGGATGCCCAGGGAGACGCCTACCTCCACCGCCTGCCGTACCCCGCCCAAGACCTGCCAAAGAGGCTTCCCCAGGCCCTTGGCAAAGAGGTCCCAGAAGGCCATCTCCAGGACCGCCTTGGCCATGGGGTTTCCCCGGAAAGGGGCGAGGGCCTGGCTTAGGGCCTCAGGGTTGGGAAAGTCCTTTCCCAGAGCCTGGGGCAGGAAGACCTCCTCCAGGAGGTAGCGGGCGCTGGCCACGGTCTCCTCCCGGTAGAGGGGGAGCTTCTCCATCACCCCTTCCCCTAGGCCCTCGAGGCCCTCTCCGAAAAGCCTCAGGAGGAGGATGGTTCGCTTGGTCTGCACCCCGAAGCTGGTTTCAAACCGGAACTTCAGGGGTAGCTCCAGGATCCTAAGCTCTGCAGCTTCTAGACGCATGGCTCCAGCACCTCCTTGCCCAGGTAAGGAACAAGGGCCTCGGGTACCCTCACCCGTCCATCGGGAAGCTGATGGTTTTCCAAAAGCATCACCAGGATCCTGGGGGTGGCCAAAGCCGTGTTGTTCAGGGTGTAGGCGTACTGCACCCTGCCCTCCTTGTCCCGGTAGCGGAGGTCTGCCCTCCGGGCCTGCCAGTCCAGAAGGGCCGAGCAGGAGTGGGTTTCCCGGTACCGCCCCTCCGAGGGGACCCAGACCTCCAGGTCCACCTGCCGCCACTTCCCCGGACCCATGTCCCCCGTGGAAACCTCCAGTAGGCGGTAGGGAAGCTCCAGGAGGCCGAGGATCTCCTCGGCGTTTTGCAAAAGCTCCTGGAAGGCTTGGTCCGAGGCCTCGAGGCTCGCCTCGGTGAGCACGTACTGCTCCACCTTGTGGAACTGGTGCACCCGCATGAGGCCCCGCACGTCCTTGCCGAAGCTGCCCGCTTCCGAGCGGAAGGCGGGAGCGTAGCCGGCGTACCGCTTGGGAAGCTCTTCCTGCTGCAAAATCTCCCCGCTATGAAGGGCGTTTAAGACCACCTCCGCGGTGCCCGTGAGGTAGAGGTCGGTGCCGGCGATGGGCCAGACCTGGTCCCTGGCGGCCGGGAAGTGCCCGGTGCCGATGAAGGCCTTCTCCCTGGCGTAGGAGGGAAGGGTCAAGGGAGTGTAGCCCTTTCGCACCATGAAGTCCATGGCGAAGCGGATGAGGGCCAGCTCATAAAGGGCCAAGTCCCCCCTCAAGGCATAGGTGCGGCTTCCCGAAACCTGGCTGATCCTGGGTTCCCACCAACCGTTTTTCTCCAGGAGGCTCACGTGGTCCAGGAGGGGGAAGGAAAACTCCGGTGGGGCTCCCACTCGCTTGATCTCCACGTTGGCGGAGTCGTCAGGGCCCACCGGAGCCCCTGGCCAGGGGGGAAGGGGTACCTTAAGGAGAAGTTCCCAGAGCTGGGCTTCCTTCTCCCGCAGGGCTTCCTCCACCCTCTTGGCCTCCTCCGCCAGGGCCTTGCCGCGGGCCACCAGGTCGGGCCTCGCCTCAGGGGGTGCCTTGGGGACCTCCTTGGCGATGCGGTTGCGCTCGGTCTGAAGCTCCTGGAGCCGGGCCTTTAAGCCCTGTACCTCGGCGTCCAGGGCCAGAAGGGCATCCAGATCCAGGGCTACCCCCTTCAGGCGGATGGCTTCCCGATAGACCTCGGGGTTGCGGCGGAGATGCTTGAGGTCCACCATGGCTACTCCAGCACCTTAGGCACCCGGAAAAACCCCTCTTCAGCCTCGGGGGCTACTCTTAGGGCTTCTTCCTGGGAAAGGGAAGGAAGGGGCTCATCCTCCCTGAGGCGGCCTTGGGCTTCCTCCTCCCAGGCTTCCCCCACCTGGGGAAGGGCGTCCACGAACTCCAGGATCCGCTTGAGATCCGATAGCAGCAAGGCTTCCTCCTCGGGGGAAAGCCGGATTTTGGCAAGGCTTTCCAGCTTGCGCAGAAGCTCCGGGGATAGCTCCATGCCCCGCATTTTACCCTCGGGAAGCCCTACGAAAGCCAGTTGGCCAAAGCCCAGACCAAGGGGGCCAGGAGGAGGGCGGGCAAGAAAGAGCCCACCCGCACCTTGGTGAGGCCCAGGAGGTTGATCCCCACCCCCAGGACCATAAGCCCTCCCACCCCGGTCACCAGGAGGACCCGGGGGTCCTGGGCGGGGTCGGGGAGAACCTGGCTCAGGGTACCGGCCAGAAGGGCGATACCCCCTTGGTAGCCGAGGATGACCAGTACGCCAAACCCAACACCCACGCCGAAAGAGCTGGTGAGGGCGATGGCGGAAAGGCCGTCCAGGGTGGCCTTAAGAAGAAGGATACTGGGATCCCCGGTGAGGCCGTTTTGGATGGAGCCGAGAAGGGTCATGGGGCCCACGCAAAAGAGAAGGCTTGCGGCCACGAAGCCCTCGGTGAAGCTTCCCCCGCCCCTCACAGCCCGCTTGATCTTCTCCCCTATCCCCTCGAGGGCCTCCTCAATCCGCCACCACTCCCCAAGTAGCCCTCCCAGCACCAGGGCGATGAGCCCCAGGACCACCCCGTCTATGGCCCCACCCCTGGCTTTCCCCAGGGCGCTGGCCATGGAGAACCCGATAAAGAGGGTGGTGAGCCCCACCCCCTGCACCATGATGCGGGCCATGCGCTCGGGAAGCCGGCCCCGAAGCATGAGGCCAAGCCCTGTGCCCAGGGTCACGGTGGCGGCGTTGGCCAGGGTTCCCGAGAGCTTGTCCAGAAGGCTGAGCTCCATGGGGGCTATTCTACGGGAGTGAAGCTTATCCTCACCCAGGATGGAACCCCCACCCTCTTCCACCCAGGGTACGGGGAGGCCTACCATCCCCGGCAGGGAGCCTTACTCCAGGCCAGGCGGCTTTACCTGGAGAAGAGCCTCACCCATCTGCATCCCGCTCCCAGGGTCCTCGAGGTGGGCCTGGGGCTTTTGGTGAACTTCCGCGTGACCCTGGAAAGCACTTTGGGTCGGGGGGTGTACCTTCGCTATTGGGCCGTCGAACGGGAGCCGCTACCCTGGGAGGTGCTCGCGCGGGTGCGCCTCCCTCTTCCCAGGGCGGAGGAGGTGTTTGCGGAAATCCTTAAGGGCTGGCCCAATGCCTGCTTCCTTGGGCCTTGGGGCGAGCTTCGCATCCTCTTTGGGGAGGTGGAGGCTTTGGAGCTTCCCCAGGACTGGGCCACGGCGGTTTACCTGGATCCCTTCAGCCCTCGGGTGAACCCGGGGCCTTGGTCCTTGCCTGTTCTAAAGGGGCTTCACCGGGCTTTGCGGCGTGGGGGAAGGCTTGCCACCTACTCCGCTCAAGGGGTTTTCCGCCGGGCCCTCAAGGAGGCGGGGTTTGCCCTTCACCGGGTGCCTGGGGTGGGGAAGCGGGAGTGGACGGTGGGAATCGCCTTAAAACCTCCTCCCGGCTGAGGTAGGCCAGCTCGGCCCAGGAGCGGTCGGGCTTGGGCAGCTCCCCCCGGTACAGCCAAAGGAACCAGGCGCTGCTCAGGGTGGCCACGAGACGGGGCCAAGGGGGAAGGGGATGGGTGTGGAAGCCAAAGAGCCTGGCCCCCTGGGCCAGGTAGCTGTAGCCGTAGACCAAACGCACCTCGGGGTCTTGAGCCACCCGTTCCGCCACCTTCTTGAGGCTTTCTCGCACGTATCGGATGGCCTCGAGGGGGGAGAGTTCCATGCTCCGCTGGCTTTCCAGATGGAGCTCCAAGGCGGGGGTGACCCGGGGTAGCCCGGGTAGATCGGGTCCGGGAAAAGGCTTCTTCTCCACCCGGAAGAGGTCGAAGGGACCGTATCCCGCCCGGGCCACCCGATGCTTGGCGTTGTACCGTTCCTCAAATCCCTGGAGCCCCCGGATAAGGGCGAGCCTCGGGGTGAGGGGTAAGGGGGCGAGGCCGTCCAGGGTGACGGGTTGGTATCCCAGCCGTAGCATCTCGGGAACCACCCGCTCCAGGAGCCTGAGGGTGCGCTCCGGCCCATCGTGGAGGAGGACGATGGACCCTGGGCGCAGGTAGTAAAGAAGCCTTTCCGCCAGGGCCTCAGGGGGAAGGTCCAGCCAGTCCTTGCTTTCCAGGTCCCACAGGGCGATGCGCTTGCCCAGGAGGCGGGCAAAGAGGCGGGTAAAAGGGGTGTGGAGTCCATGGGGAGGCCGGTAGTAGCGCCCGGGGTTCCGGCGCATGTGCTCCCACTCCACCCAGGGCAGGAAAAGCCTCCAGGCCTGGTGCCACTCCCCGTGGTCCTCCACCTGGTGGCCTTCGCGCTTGATGGCCTCCACCAGGTCCGGCCGGGCCTTGGCCCGTTCCCCGGTCAGGAAGAAGGTGGCCTTGACCCCGTGCTGGCGCAAAAGCTCCAAGAGGGCTTCCGTCCTCTCCGAGGGGCCGTCGTCGAAGGTCAGGGCCACCTTGGGGGTGCGCCTCGAGGCGTGGGCATAGGCTCCGAGGCCCAGAAAGCGAAAGAGGAGGTCGGAAAGCCCATAGAGTAGGAGGATCAAGCCCAGGATCAGTTCCACCGCATCCTCCAGAAAAGAACCGTGTAAAAGAGGCTGAGAAGCAAAAAGGTGGCGCTACCTGCGAGAAAGGGTGCCTTTATGCCCAAGGTTTCCCATAAAAGACCTCCCACCGCAGGTCCCAAGGCCACCCCCAGCCCTTCCACGGTCATCAGCCCTCCCCATATGGCTGCCCGGTTTTCCTCGGGCAGGTTCCTAGCCAGGAAGCCATTCCACCCGGGCAGGAACAGGCTGAAGCCCAGGCCGCCCAAGGCAGCCAGCAGGGCCAGTTCGCCCGGGCTAGGGGTAAAGGCCAGGCGGGCCATCACCAGGGCCAAAAGGAGAAGCCCGCTCACCAGGGCGAAGCGGTAGCCCCTCCGGTCCACTTGCCGGCCGGTGAAGGGCAAAAGGCCGAAGGCCAGGCCTCCCCCCAAAAGGAGAAGCCCTCCCAGGGCAATGGGCTCGAGGGCCAGCTCCTCCTTGGCGTAGCGGAGGATGAAGAGGGAAACCAAGGCGGGAGCGAAGGTCTGACCGAACCCTGCAGGCAGGAAAAAGAGAAGCCGCTTAAGGGGATAGGGTTCCCGTGCCTTTTGGGGAATGGGGATGCGAAAGGGGAAGAGGCTTAGGGCAAGGAGGAGGGTGACACCCTGGGCGGCAAGGAGCAAGGTGAGGGCGGCCTCGGGTTCTTTTTGGGCCACCTGCCCCACCCCCACCAGGCCGATGCCCACCCAGGGCATCACCAGGGTGAGGGTAAAGGATAGGGCCCGTGCTTCTCGCCCGGGCACGGCAATGCGGCTCGCCAGGGTCATGAGTCCAGGGTATAGGGTGGACATGCTAAGCCCCCAAAGTACGGCCAGGACCCATAGGAGCCAAGCGGCGTGGGCCATGGGGGTGAGGAGGAGGGTAAGGAAGCCGGCAAAGGCAGCCAGGCTTACCGTTTTCCCGAACCCCACCCTTTCCGCCAGGAGGCCGCCAAAGGTTTTGGAGAGGTTTTCCGAGAGTTGGTGAAAGGTAAAGGCCAGAGTGAAGGCCGCTGGGCCGAGCCCCAGGTGCTCGGGAGCGTAGAAGGGGAGAAGACCTGCGAAATAGCCGCTTCGTACCCCCTCCATGAGGCCTACAGCTAGGACCAGGCGCAGGAATACAAAAAGTCCCTCCCTGGCCCATGGCAGATAGCGAAACACGCTAAAGTATACCCGTGCGCATCAGCGTGGTGATTCCCGCCCACAACGAGGAGGCTTTTTTGCCCAAGGCCTTGCAGGCGGTTTTGGCGCAGACGCTGCCGCCTTTTGAGGTGATCGTGGTGGACAATGCCTCCACCGACCGCACCCGGGAGGTGGCGGAGGGATTTGGCGTGCGGGTGGTGTATTGCCCCCGGAAGGGGGTAGCCTACGCCCGCCAGGCGGGGCTTCTGGCCGCCCGTGGGGAGTGGGTGGCCATGACCGATGCCGACTCCATCCCCCTTCCCACCTGGCTTCAGACCCTAGCCCGGCATGGGGAAGGGGCGGTGGCCCTCTACGGTCCCTTGCGGTTCTATGGGGTTTCTCCCTGGACGGCTTTTGTTTCCGAGTGGGGCTACCGGGCTTTCCTGAACCTCATGGCCTTCTTGGGGAAACCCAACCTGGCCGGGGCCAACATGATGTTTTTGCGGGAAGCCGCCTTGGAAGTGGGAGGATTTCCCGAGGTGGAGGCCCGGGAGGACGTGCTTTTAGGGTGGAGGCTTAAGCGGGTGGGAAAGGTGCGTTATGTGCCCGAGGCGTTGGTCCTCACCTCGCCCAGGAGGTTAAAGGGCGGGTGGGTGAGGTTTTTGGCCCAGCAGGTTAAAAACCTCCTGGGTGATCCTCGAGGCTACTTCGGGGAAGACGGGGAAAGGGGAAGATAAGCCTTCGGGGTTCCACCCGAAGAATCTCGTTGGCTTCGTCATACACGGCCACGATTTTTTCGGCGATCCGCTCCGCAGAGCGTTCCATGGCCCAGGCCCGGGCCTCGAGGCTGAAGCGTCGGCGCTTCTCCTCGTCTTTCAGAAGTTCCAAGGCCCTGGCTGCCAGGGCTTGGAAGTCCTTTGGAGCCACCAGGTACCCGGTCTGGCCGTCCACTACCCCCTCCAGTACCCCTTCTGCCCCCACGGCCACCACCGGCACCCCCATGGCCTGGGCCTCCCAGATCACCAGCCCCTGGGTTTCCGTTTCGCTGGCGAAGAGGAAGAGCTCCGCCATCCGGTAGTAGCCCCCGATGTACCGGTAGGGCACCGTGCCCAAGAAGCGCACCCGGTCCTGTATGCCCAGGTGGGCTGCCAAGCGCTTCAGGTTTTCCAGTTCCGGCCCCTCGCCTATGTGAACCAAGAAGACATCCTCTTCCCGGGCCATCTCGGCCACCGCCTTGAGGACCACGTCAAAGGACTTTTCCTTACCCAGCCGGCCCACGGTGATGAGGCGCCTTTTTCCCTCGGGCCAGGGGGAGGGTGAGGGAAGGGGTGCTTCTTCCAGGATACGGTTGTCAATACCCGTGGGAATAACCCGTATGGGCCTTTGGATGCCGTAGCCCTCTGCCAGCCGCTTTACCGGTTCGGTGGGGGCGATGACCACCTCCACCCGGTTGTAAAAAGCCTTGGCAAGCCTGGGAATGATTCCTGTGTATTTGTCTAAGACGGCGAGACCTGGCACGTAGTGGGCGTACTTTTCGTAATGGGTGTGGAAGGTGGATACGTGGGGGAGCTCTTTATTGCGCGCGATCCTGAGGCCCCACACGCCCAGGGTTAGGGGGGTGTGGGTATGAATGACCTCAAACTCCGTGGGCAAATGACGGGAGGAGGGCAGGGCAATCTGCTGTCCCTCGTAAAAGGGATAGGGCACGGAAGGAACCCGGACCACGCCTTCTTCGCGCTCAGGGGCCTCGGGATGGTGGGGTGCCACCACCCAGGCCTCGTGCCCCATGCGCCTAAGCTCCCTAAGGAGGAGGTAAACGCTGGTGGTTACCCCGTTGGGGTTGGGGAAGTAGACATCGGTGAAGAGGCCTACGCGGTAGAGGCGCATGCGCCCACGATTTTACAACGGGACCTTGGATAGGGCGCGGAGCACATCTGCCAACATAAGCGCTCCAACGTCCACGCTCCTTTCGGAAAGGATACGCTGGCGGCCTTTTTCGCCTAGCTCACGCGCTTTTTGGGGATTTTGCATCAGCCAGCGGACAGTCTGGCTCAGGTTCCTGGGATGGGGAGGCACAAGCAACCCTTCCCTGGGTGAAATAACTTCCTGTTGAGGAGGGAAGGGACTGGTGATAACGGGTAAGCCGGACGCCATACCTTCCAAGATGACCAGCCCTGGATTATCCGCAAGCGTAGGGAAAAGCACTGCGTCCGCTGCTCGGTAGAGCTCTGCGATGTCTTCCCTTCTTCCCAGGAACCTTACGTTGGACAAATTCAAAACCCGGGCCAGGGAGCGTAGGCCCTTGGACCAGGAACCTTCTCCCACCAAGACGAAATCGGCATCCGGCGTGAGGCGCGCGGTTAGAAGGACGGCTAGGTGATTCTTTTCCAGGGTGAATCTGGCAGGTGTCAGAAGGGTGAAGCGGGAGAATTGGTAAAGGGACCGAAGGGCTTGCCGCTCTTCTGGAGAGGGGGGGCGGAAACGGTCGGGGTCTACGCCCACGGCCACCACTTGGGTTTCTAGGCCAAAGTGGCGGCGGAGATAATGGGCAGCCCAGTGGGTACCTACCAACACCGCATCGGCGTCCTTAAGCTTAGATGCTTTGGTGGCACCGTAGATGAGTTGGTATAGCCGTTTAATTCCGAACGGGTAGTGGTATTCCAGCTGGTCGTGTAGGAACACGGCCTTAGGAGAGGGGAGCTTCTTTAAAAGGAGATATGTCTTTGGGTACCACGCCTGGAGGATGCGGACATCATAGTTCTCAGTGAGGTAAACGAGAGCGTTATGGCTTGGGTATGTGTGAGTGGGGACTCCCCTTGCTTCCAGAAGTTCCTTAAGCCTAGCCAACCCCGACGAGGAAGGAAGAAAGACGGCTGGGCTGATCCTTTGCTGCGGGAGTTTTGGCAGCGTTTCGAGAAGCCATATTTCGCTACCAGCTATCCTAGGAGCATCGGTTATGAACGCAGCTCTCAGCATATCGCTAAAACGGAGGCCAAGGTGTGCGCACTTTTTTCCAGGGTGTGATGAGCAAGAACGTGGGCTCGCGCTTGCTTTCCAAGGTGGAGGGGCAGATTTTGCAGGGCCCGGGCTAGAGCTGAGGGCCACGGGGGTGTGAGCAGGCCTGTTTGCCCCCTGACGATCAGCTCTTGTTGTGCAGGGATAGGTGTGCTTACCGTGGGCAGAGCGGAAGCCATGGCCTCGAGGGTGGCCAGGCTCTGGTTCTCCCCTAGGGTGGGGAGGAGCATGGCGTCCACCGCTCGGTACAGCTCTGGCATGTCCGTGCGTCGTCCGAGGAAGTGCACGTTCTTTAGATTAAGGAACCAAGCAGTTTTTTGCCAAAGCCCCATTAGCTCTCCCGTACCCACGAGCAAAAAATCGGCCTCAGGTAACAGCTTGGCGGTGAGAAGTACAGCGAGATGGTTCTTTTCCAGGCTCATTCGCGCGGGTACGATTACGGAAAACCTCTGGAGGCCATAGCGTTTCCTGAGCGCTTCCTTTTCCCCGGGTCCTGGGGGGCGGAAGTGTTCCGTATCCACCCCGTTGGGAACGGCATAGACGTTCCTAATCCCGTGAACTTCTTTCAACCACCGGGCTGCCCAGCGGGAGACGGTGATCACGGCCTCGGCCCGGGTTAGGTTGGGAACTTGGAGAAGGCGGTAGCCCAATCGGTATGCGTAGCGGAGACCGAGCGGATAAAAGATCTCGATCTGATCGTGGATCAGGAGGGTTAAGCGGGTATATCTCGCGAAGAACTTCTTGTAGCTTTGGGGGTACCAGGCAGAGGCTACCACGCGGTCATATCCCAAAGGGAGGTCCTCGAAGGATCGGTAGGCGTGCACAGGTACCCCCCTTGCTTCTAAAGCCTGGCGGATCCATGCGTTGCCCTCTGCCAGGGGCAAGGCGGCCTCGGCCTCGAGGCCGAGCTGGCGAAGCCGGGGAAGCATCTCCTTGAGGTAGATCTCGCTTCCCCCCACGGTCTTGGCGTCGGTGAGAAAGAGAATCCTCATAATAGGGTGTCCAGAAGAAGCGTGACTGCCCTTACCTGTTCCGCCAGGGGAAGGTAGGCCCCACCCCGTTCCAGGGCAAGGGTTTCATCAGGGGGAAGGTGGACGAAGCCTACGGGAACTTCGGGGGGCAGGTGGAAAAGCGACAAATAGAAGGCTTGGTTACAGAGATAGCTTCCTGCGGAGAGGCTTTGTTTGGCGGGTATCCCGGCTTCCCGAAGTCGGCGGAGGGATTCTTTTAAGGGAAAGCGGGCCTCGAGGGCTAGGGGTCCCCCAGGTACCACCGGCGTATCCTCCCATCGGATGCCCCGGTTGTCGGGGCGCTCGAAGTCCAAGAGGTTTATCGCCAGACGCTCCAGGCTGAGGAGGGGTCTTCCTTCCGCCAGGCCTAGATGGAGAACCACCTTAGGCTTCAGTGCGTGAAGCTTCCTCAGGACCCCCGGAAGTGCAGCGGAGTCCACGGGAAGGATGGCCTTGTGGAGGGGATGGTCACCCACCCCTTGGGGTAATCGCTCTAGAAGGGTGGCCGAGGGATTGTGTTTAAGACCGCCAAAGGGTTCGAAACCGGTGACCAGGATCATGAGCTAAACTCCGTCGCCATTATAGCTGAGGTCTTCTTTTACCCGGTATAAGATGGGGTACGTGGAACTGGGTCTGGTGACGGATGCCGCAGCGGACCTGTCCCCGCGGTTCCTAGAAGAGGAGGCGGTGGGCCTGGTGCCCATCTACGTCCACCTGGGGGGCAGGAGGTACAAGGACTGGCAGGAGCTTACCCCGGATGCCCTCTATCAGGCCATACGGGCAGGGGCCGAGCCCGTGACCGAGCCTCCAGGGGTGGAGGACTTTGCCGAGGTTTACGAGCGCTACCTCCAGATTTATGACCGCGTTCTTTCCCTGCATGTTTCCGGGGAGCTCTCCAAAACCGTGGACAGGGCCCGGGAAGCAGCTTTGAAGGTGGCTCCCACCCGCATCCGGGTGGTGGACTCGGGCATGGTATCCGCTGGGCTTGGGGCCATGGTGCTGAGGGCGGTGGAGATGCTGAGGAAGGGAGCGGAGGAGGAGGCTGTGGTGCGGGAGTGGGAGAGGCTAAAGCATTCCAGCCTGTACTTCAGCGTGGCCGATTTATCCCACTTGGCCCGGAACGGCCGGCTTCCGCGGTTCGGCGAGGTGGTGGGTAACCTTCTGGGCCTTCGCCCCATTTTGCGCATAGAGAAGGGGCATATCCGGTTTTTCAAGGTGGCCAGGGAGGGTGCGGTGCCCGAGGTTCTTGCCCGGCTGGTCCTCGAGGAGCTTCAAGGAAAACCGGCCCGCATCACCATTGCCCACACCGATGCCAAAAGCGAGTGGATTGAAGGCTTAAAGAAGAGCTTGGAGGGCGCTTTGCGCCTGGAAAGGGGGCGCATCACGCGAAGCGGAGCCACCATCGCCGCCAACGTGGGTCTTGGGGCCATAGCCATCCATGCTTACTCGATAGAATAGGCCAAGGGTGCCCCCTCCGGCTTCCGGGTCAGAGGGGGTGGATGCTTCTTGCCCATGGAGATCGCCCTGGAACGGTATTACGGTCACCGCCTGGCCCTGCCCCAGGTGGTGGCGGCCTTGATTTTTGCCCGGGAGAAGCCCCCGGCCCTCCTTCTGGTCCCAGAGGAGCGCTTGAGGCGCTACCGGGACCTCCTAGCCTTTGGCGTGCCGGTTTACGTGAACCCTGGCCTCGAGGCCTGGGAGGAGCGGGCCCTCTTCGTGATGAGTTACGAGGAGGCCCTCGCTCCCTTTCCTGAGGACCCCTCCGCCTGGCGGCTCGTTTTGGAGGTGGGCCGAAGCTATCCTCGAAGGGAGCTCCTGGACCGCCTCCTGCGCATGGGGTACGCCCGGGATGAGGATTACCGGGTGCTGGGGGAGGTGCTGGAGCTTGGCGGGGTGCGGCTGGAGTTCTTTGGGGAAGAGCTAGAGAGGCTTTTGGTGGAGGGAGAGGAACGCAGGCGGCACATCCTTCTACCCAAGCCGGGCAAGGCCGAAGCCTTTACCTCCAGAAAACTCCTCCACTTTCCTGGCCCCGTGTACCTGGACACCCCAGCCCTGGCCCCCAAGGAGGTCTGGTCCCTTTTAAGGGGGCGTCAGGTGGTGGCCCTGGGGAGCGGGGTGGAGCTTCCTCCCTTGGACCTGGGGGTGAGACCGCTTCCCCCGTACAGGGGAAGCCTTAAATCCCTGGAAAAGGACCTTGCCCGCTGGCTTGGGGAGGGGAGGCGGGTTAGCCTCTTCGTGGCCCACGAGCGCACCCTGGACTACCTGAAAAGGCGGCTTGCCCCCTTCCGTCCCCAGGTACCCGAGCGGTTTCCGGGTCCCAAAGGCCAGCTTTCCCTTTTCAGGGGAGCCTTCGAGGGAGGGGCGGAGTGGGGGGAGGAGGTTTTCCTCACCGAGGCCTTGGTCTTTGCCACCGGTGCGGTGCGGGCCAGGTTGCGGGTCGGGGAGGGGCTTACCGACCCCGGGGCTCTCTCCCCTGGGGATTTCCTCATCCACCCCGACCACGGCGTGGGCCAGTACCTGGGCTTGGAAACCCGGGAGGTCCTGGGGGTTAGGCGGGACTACCTGGTCCTCCGCTACAAGGGGGAGGGGAAGCTTTACCTTCCGGTGGAGCAGCTGCCCCTTCTCAGGCGCCATCCCGGCACCACAGATGACCCTCCGGAACTTTCTTCCCTGGGCAAAGGGGAGTGGCAGCGGCTTAAGGAGAAGGCCAGGAAGGATGTGGAGGAGCTGGCGGCACGGCTTCTCATCCTTCAGGCCAAGCGGAAGGCTACCCCGGGCCGGGCCTTTCCTCCCTTGCCGGAGTGGGATCCCCTTATCGAGAGGGGCTTCCCCTACGAGCTCACTCCGGACCAAAAACAGGCCCTGGAGGAGGTTCTGCGGGACCTCGAGGCTCCTTTCCCCATGGACCGACTCATCTCCGGGGACGTGGGCTTTGGCAAGACGGAGATTGCCCTCCGGGCTGCCCACCGGGTGGTGGGGCACGGGGCCCAGGTGGCCTTTTTGGTGCCCACCACCCTTTTGGCGGAGCAGCATGGCAAGACCTTCCGGGAACGGTTTGCCGGGCTTCCCGTGCGCATCGGGGTGCTTTCCCGCTTTACCCCCGAGAAAGAGGAGAAGTCCATCCTGGAGGGCTTGGAAAAGGGCACCCTGGACATCGTCATCGGCACCCACCGTCTTCTCCAGCCCGACGTGCGCTTTAAGGATCTCGGGCTTTTGATTGTGGACGAGGAGCACCGCTTCGGGGTGGCGCAGAAGGAGCGGATCCGGGAGCTGAAGGCTGAAGTGGATACCCTTTACCTCTCCGCCACGCCCATCCCCCGTACCCTTTATTCCGCCCTGGTGGGCCTGAAGGACCTATCCAGCATCAAAACCCCACCCCCGGGCCGGAAGCCCATTCGCACCTTCCTGGCTCCCTTTGATCCCCTTCTGGTTCGGGAGGCCATCCTCTTTGAGCTGGAAAGGGGAGGCAAGGTGTTTTATGTGCACGACCGGGTGGCCTCCATTGAGGCGAGAAGGCGCTACCTGGAAAACCTGGTGCCCGAAGCCCGGATCGGGGTGGTCCACGGCCAGATGCCTGAGGGCCTGGTGGAGGAGACCATGCTCCTCTTTGCCGAGGGAGCTTACGATGTCCTTTTGGCCACCACCATCATCGAGTCGGGCCTGGACGTGGGCGAGGCCAACACCATCCTCATCGAGCGGGCTGACCGTCTGGGCCTCGCCACCTTGTACCAGCTCCGGGGCCGGGTGGGGCGGCGGGAGCAGGAGGCCTACGCCTACCTCTTCCATCCTCCCCGGCTCAGCGAGGCGGCGGAAAAGCGCCTCAGCGCCATCGCTGATCTTTCCGACCTGGGAAGCGGCCATCTCCTGGCGGAGAAGGACATGGAGATCCGCGGCGTGGGGAATCTCCTGGGCCCTGAGCAACACGGGCACATCCGGGCCCTATCCCTCGAGGTCTACAGCGAGCTTCTGGAGGAGGCCATTCGCAAGCTCAAGGGGGAGGCCAAGGAGGAGAGAAGGCACGTTACCCTGGACCTGGGAGTTTCCGCCCGGCTTCCTGCGGAGTACGTGCCGAGCCTCGAGGGCCGTAGCCGCTACTACGGCCGCCTGGCCGAGGCCAGGAGCCTGGCGGAGGTTTCTCGCATCGCCAGGGAGCTCAAGGACCGGTATGGCCCCCTTCCCGAGGAGGCGGAAAACTTCTTGGCCCTTGCCCGGCTCCGCCTGGTGGCGGAGCGGAAAGGGGTGGTCTCCATCACGGAGGACCTTACCTACCTCCAGGTCATCTTTCCCCGCTGGCCCCTGGATTATGACGCCAAGGCTTTGAGGCAACTGCCCTTCCGGGTGGAGCTTACCCAGTATCCTCCCGGCTTTCGCCTGGAGAAAAAGGGCTTGAAGCCCCGGGACTACCCCGAGGCTTTGCTCCAGGCCCTGTACCTCTTCGCCGATAACTAGGGGTTCGGGATCAGGTTAAAAAGCTTGAGCCTTAGAGGGGGTTGAAGGCTTGAGTGTCAAACGTCCGGTTTGACAAGCCCTCTCTGCTGCCGTAAACTTTGACTCAGTATAAGGAGGTGGCCATGATCAAGAAGGTAGGCGTGGTGGGCGCGGGAACCATGGGGAGCGGGATTGCCGCTTTGGTGGTAAGCGCCGGGATCCCGGTGGTCCTTTTGGACATCCCGGGCAGGGAGGACCGCAACGAGCTGGCCAAAAGGGGCCTGGAGAGGGCCTTGAAGGCCAAGCCCGCAGCCTTCATGGACCCTGATCTGGCCCGCTATGTGGAAATCGGCAACACCGAGGACGACCTGGGGAAGCTGGCGGACTGCGACTGGGTGGTGGAGGCCATCATTGAGAAGCCCGAGCCCAAGCGGGCCCTTTACGAGCGACTCGAGGCCATCCTAAAACCCACGGCCATCATCAGCTCCAACACCAGCGGAATCCCCATGCGGGTGCTTTTGGAAGGCCGATCGGAGGCCTTTCGCCGCCGCTTTTTGGGCACCCACTTCTTCAACCCACCCCGCTACCTGCACCTCTTGGAGCTGATCCCCACCCCTGAAACCGACCCGGAGGTCTTAAGGGAAATCCGGCGCTTCGGCGAGCGCATCCTGGGCAAGGGCACGGTCCTGGCCAAGGACTCCCCGGGCTTCATCGCCAACCGGCTTGGGGTTTACGGCATGGTTCAGGCGGTGCGCCTCATGGAAAAGCACGGCCTCAGCATTGACGAGGTGGATGCCCTCACGGGGCCCCTACTGGGCCGCCCCAACTCCGCCACCTTCCGCACCGCCGACCTCACGGGGTTGGATGTGCTGAAGCTGGTTACCGAGGAGCTGGCCCAGGCTACCGGGGAGGACTTCGCCCTGCCGGAGTGGGTTCTGCGCCTGGTGGCGGAAGGCCGGCTTGGGGAGAAGACGGGTGCGGGGTTTTACAAACGGGTAAACGGGGAGATCTACACCCTGGATTACCGCACCCTGGAGTACGTGCCCCGGGCCAAGGTGGACCTCCCGGAGCTTAAGGCCCTTCGGGACCTGCCCCTGGCGGAAAGGCTTCCGAAGGTGGTGGAGCTTCCCGGCAAGTACGGGGCTTTCCTCAGGGAGCTTTTCGCCCGCACCGCCCACTACACCTTGGAGAAGGCTTCCGAGATCGCCTACGACCTGGTTTCCGTGGACCAGGCCCTGGAGTGGGGCTTCGGCTGGGAGGAAGGGCCCTTCAAGAACATGGATGCCCTGGGCCACGGGCGCCTCGAGGCCCTTTTCGCAGAGCACGGCCTTCCCAAGCCCGAGCTTTTGGGCAAGGCCCAGGGGGCCTTCTACCGAAACGGCACCTACCTGGGCTTTGACGGGGCCTACCACCCCTTGCCCAAACGGGAAGGGGTTATTTCCCTGAAAGCCCTCAAGTCCGAGGGCAAGACCCTGCTGGAGGGCAAGGAGGCGGCCCTGCTGGACCTCGGGGATGGGGTGGCCCTTTTGGAGTTCCGCACCAAGATGAACGCCATCGGGGAGGGTGTGATCCGCATGCTCCAGAAGAGCCTGGAGTATGTGGAGGAAAAGGGCTATGTGGGCCTGGTCATCGGCAACGATGACCCGAGGGCCTTCTCCGCCGGGGCCAACCTGGCCTTGATCCTCTCCCTGGCCCAGGAAGGGGACTGGGACGAGCTTTCCCTGGCGGTGCGGCAGTTCCAGAAGGCTTCCATGTCCTTGCGCTATAGCCCCTTCCCGGTGGTGGTGGCTCCCTTCGGCCTGACCCTGGGAGGTGGGGCGGAGTTTACCTTGCATGCGGATAGCGTTCAGGCTCACGCCGAGCTTTATATGGGCTTGGTGGAGGCTGGCGTGGGGCTTTTGCCCGCTGGGGGGGGCACCAAGGAAGTGCTCCTCCGGTTTACCCAGGAGCTCGAGCCCTACGAGGAGGCGGATCCCTTTGAAGCGGTGAAGAGGGCCTTCAACCTCATCGCCTTGGCCAAGACCTCCACCAGTGCCCTCGAGGCCCGCAAGATGGGCTTCTTGAGGGACCGGGACCGGATCAGCATGAACCGGGATTTCCTCATCGCTGACGCCAAGCGGCGGGTTCTGGAGCTGGCCCCGGACTACCGCCCGCCCCTTCCCCCCAGGATCCGCGTCCTGGGTAGCGAGGCCCTGGGTAACCTGCGCTATGCGGTCTGGGCCTTCCGGGAGGCAGGGGAGATCACGGACCACGACATGCGAATCGGCCTGGAGATCGCCCAGGTGCTCACGGGTGGGGAAGGCCCGGCGCGGGAGGTTTCCGAGTGGGACCTTCTGGATCTGGAACGGGAGGCCTTCTTGAAGCTTCTCGGCACCCGGAAGACCCAGGAGCGGATCGCCTACACCTTGAAGACGGGCAAGCCCCTTAGGAACTAAAGAGGTGGAACCATGCGGGAAGCGGTAATCGTCAGCGCAGTGCGGAGCCCCGTGGCCCGGGGCAAGAAGGATGGAGCCTTGGCCACCTTGCATCCCGTGGACCTCTCGGCCCAGGTGATGCGGCAGGCGGTGGAGCGGGTGGGCCTGGATCCGAAGGAGCTCGAGGATGTCCTCTGGGGTTGCGCCATGCCCGAGGCAGCCCAGGGGCTGAACATCGCCCGCCTGGCCCTTTTAAGGGCGGGCTTTCCCGTGGAAGTGGCGGGAGCCACCATCAACCGCTTTTGCTCCAGCGGCCTCCAGACCATCGCCATGGCCGCCCAGGCGGTGATGACCGGGATGGCGGATGCGATGCTGGCGGGTGGGGTGGAGATGATGAGCCAGGTGCCCATGTCGGGCTACCACACCCGCCTCCACCCCGACCTCACCCCCACGGAGTGGACTCCGGAAGGGTACTCCACCTATATCGGCATGGGCTTCACCGCTGAGAGGGTGGCGGAGCGCTTTGGCATCAGCCGGGAGGACCAGGACCGCTGGGCCCTGAGAAGCCACCAGAGGGCGGCCCAGGCCTGGGCCGAGGGTCGGTTTACCGAGGTGGTGCCCATCCGGGTACCCAAGGTGCGCTACCAGGGAACCAAGAAGGTGGTGGAGGAAACCCTGTTTGAACGGGACGAAACCGTGAGGCCCGAGACCTCCCTGGAGGCCTTGGCCAAGCTCCGGCCTGCTTTCAAAAAGGGCGGCACCGTGACGGCGGGGAACGCAAGCCCCTACTCCGATGGGGCGGCGGCGGTGGTGGTCATGAGCCGGGAGAAGGCGGAGGCCCTGGGCCTGAAACCCTTGGCCCGCTTCATCAGCTTCGCCGTGGCCGGGGTGGAGCCGGATGTCATGGGCATAGGCCCCATCAAGGCGGTGCCCAAGGCCCTGAAGCGGGCAGGCCTGAGCCTGGACCAGATCAGCCTCATCGAGTTCAACGAGGCCTTCGCCGCCCAGGTGCTGGCGGTGATGCGCACCCTGGAAATGCCCGAGGAGAGGACCAACGTGAACGGCGGGGCCATCGCCCTGGGACACCCCTTGGGGGCCACGGGGGCCAAGCTCACCGCCCAGCTCATCGCCGAGCTGGGGAAGCGGGGTGGGGGGTACGGCCTGGTGACCATGTGCATCGGCGGCGGCATGGGGGCCGCCGGGGTGTTTGAGGTTTACCCAGCCTAGGAGGGAGCCATGACGGAGGAGAAGAAGCTTTGGCAGAAGGGTGGGGGTTGGTTGTTGGAGGCCCCCGAGCGGGTCTATACCCCCGAGGACTTCGACGAGAGCGTCAAGGAGATCGCCCGCACCACCCGCACCTTCGTGGAGAAGGAGGTGCTGCCCCTTTTGGAACGCATGGAGCACGGGGAGCTGGAGCTCAACCTGCCCCTCATGCGGAAGGCAGGGGAGCTGGGGCTCCTTGCGATCGACGTGCCCGAGGAGTACGGGGGGCTGGACCTTCCCAAGGTGATCTCCACGGTGGTGGCGGAGGAACTATCGGGCACGGGGGGCTTTTCCGTCACCTACGGGGCCCACACCTCCATCGGCACCCTGCCCCTGGTCTACTTCGGCACCGAGGAGCAGAAGCGTAAGTACTTGCCCAAGCTGGCGAGCGGGGAGTGGATCGCCGCCTACTGCCTCACGGAACCGGGCTCGGGCTCGGATGCCCTGGCGGCCAAGACCCGGGCCACCCTTTCGGCGGACGGCAGGCACTACATCCTGAACGGGGTCAAGCAGTGGATCTCCAACGCGGGCTTTGCCAACCTCTTCACCGTCTTCGCCAAGGTGGATGGGGAGCACTTCACCGCCTTCCTGGTGGAGCGGGATACTCCCGGGCTTTCCTTTGGCCCTGAGGAGAAGAAGATGGGCATCAAGGCCTCCAGCACCCGCCAGGTGATCCTCGAGGATGTGAAGGTCCCCGTGGAAAACGTCCTGGGGGAGATCGGCAAGGGGCACAAGATCGCCTTCAACGTCCTCAACGTGGGCCGGTACAAGCTGGGGGCGGGGGCGGTGGGCGGGGCCAAGCGGGCCCTGGAGCTTTCCGCCAAGTACGCCAAGGAGCGCCACCAGTTCGGCCGGCCCATCGGGAGCTTCGGCCTGATCCAGCACAAGCTGGGGGAGATGGCGAGCCGCATCTACGCCGCCGAAAGCGCCGTCTACCGCACCGTGGGCCTGATCGACGAGGCCCTTCAGGGCAAGAAGGGGCCTGAAGCGGTGATGGCGGGGATCGAGGAGTATGCGGTGGAGGCCAGCATCATCAAGGTGCTGGGCTCCGAGGTGCTGGACTACGTGGTGGACGAAGGGGTGCAGATCCACGGGGGCTACGGCTACTCCCAGGAGTACCCCATCGAGAGGGCCTACCGGGATGCTCGCATCAACCGCATCTTTGAGGGCACCAACGAGATCAACCGCCTCCTCATCCCCGGGATGCTCCTGAGAAGGGCCCTGAAGGGGCAGCTACCCCTCTTCCAGGCGGCCATGAAGCTTCAGAAGGAGCTTCTGGAGCCGAGCTTTGAGGAGCCCGAGGACCTCGAGGCCCACCAGGTGGCGGCGCTCAAGAAGCTCGCCCTCATGGTGGCGGGCCTTGCGGCCCAGAAGTACGGGCAGAAGGTGGAGGAGGAGCAGGAGGTCCTTGGGGCGGTGGCGGATATCCTGATCGATGCTTACGCCGCCGAAAGCGCCCTCCTGAGGGCCAGGAGGCTTGGGGGGGTTGCGCCTGCCATGGCCCGGCTATACCTGCTCCAAGCTCTGGACCGGGCCCAGGCCTGGGCTCTTTCCGTCCTGCCCCGCTTGGTGGAAGGGGATGAGGCCCGGGTGGTGTACTCCGCAGCCCGGAGGCTCACCAAGCATGAACCCGTGGACCTGGTGGCCTTGAGGCGGGAGGTGGCGGGGGCGGTCCTCGAGGCGGAGGGCTACCCGATCCCCCACTGAACCTGGGCGTTTCCCTGCCGGGGCCAGGCCCCGGCAGGGGTTGTTATTGGGTTGCCTCCGCTACCCCGTGGACCTGCTTTGGTTAGGCTACTCCAGGCCAATCCGCCACTTGGGGCCTTCCTTGGTGTCCTCCACGATGATGCCCAGGGATTTGAGCCTTTCCCGGATCAGGTCGCTTTTGGCGTAATCCTTGGCCCGCCGGGCTTCTTCCCTAAGTTCCAGAAGAAGGGCGACTAACCCCTCCAAAAGGGGCCCGGACACCTTTTCCTCCAGCACCCTTTCGGGGAAGAGGCCCAGGATGCCTTCCCCCAGAGTGTGGAAGACCTGGGCGGTTCGCCTTAGGGTGTCCCTCTTGGCCTCAGGGAGAAGCTTGTTGAGCTCGGGGAGGAAGGTGAAGAAGGCGGCCAGGGCCTCTGGGGTGCTGAGGTCGTCCTCTATGGCCTCCAGGAAATCCTTTTCCAGGGCATCCAAGGCCCTTTCCAGCTCCGGGGTGGTGCCAGGGTAAGCCGCATTCAGGCGGGTTCGCACCTCGCGGTAGGCCTGGAGGAGGCGGGCATAGCCTCGCTTGGCTGCCTCGAGGCCCTCCCAGGTGAAGTCCATGGGGCTTCGGTAGTGGGTTTGGAGGAGGTAAAAGCGCAGGGCCATGGGCTCGTGGGCCTTAAGGAGGTCGTGGAGGAGGACCAGGTTCCCCGTGCTCTTGGCCATCTTTTCCCCTTCCAGAAGCACATGGTTGTGGTGCATCCAGTGGCGGGCGAAGCGGTAGCCCGCGGCCTCTGCCTGGGCGATCTCGCACTCGTGGTGGGGAAACTGGAGGTCTATGCCCCCGGCGTGGATGTCAAACCCTTCTCCCAGGTACTTGAGGCTCATAGCGGTGCACTCGATGTGCCAGCCCGGGTACCCCTCCCCCCAGGGGCTTTTCCAGCGCATGATGTGGCCGGGCTCGGCGGCTTTCCAAAGGGCGAAGTCTAGGGGGTCCTCCTTCTCCTCCCGCACCTCCACCCTGGCCCCGGCTCTAAGCTCCTCCAGGCGCTTTCCCGAAAGCTTTCCGTACCCAGGAAAGGCCCGCACCCGGAAGTAGACGCTACCCTTTCGCTCGTAGGCGAAACCCAGCTTTAAGAGCCTTTCCGTGAGCTCGATCTGCTCCGGGATATGACCGCTGGCCCTAGGGGCGATGGAAGGTCGGAGCACGTTTAGGGCGGTGATGGCGTCAAAGTAGCTCCAGGTGTACTTCTCCGCCACCTCCATGGGTTCGAGCCTTTCCAGCTTGGCCCGGCGCTCAATCTTATCCTCCCCCTGGTCGGCGTCGTCGGTAAGGTGGCCCACGTCGGTGATGTTGGAGACGAAGCGCACCCGGTAGCCTTGGTGGAGCAGGTAGCGGCGGAGCACGTCGTAAACAATGGGTCCCCGGGCATGGCCCAGGTGGGGGTCGGAGTATACGGTGGGGCCGCAGACATAGATCCCCACGTGCCCCGGGGTGGCGGGGGTGAAATCCACTTTGCTCCTTTGCAAGGTGTCGTAGATGCGCAGGCCCATATGGGGGATTATAGGCCCATGGCATAATGGCGGGGTATGGGCAGGATCCTGAGGGGCTTGGCAGGGGGTGGCCAGCTTAGGGTGGTGGCCGCAGACACAGGGGATGTGGTGGAGGAAGCCCGGCGCCGCCACGGGCTTTCCCCCACGGCCACCGCCGCCCTGGGCCGGGCCATGACCGGGGCCTTGCTGCTGGCGCAGCTCCTCCTAAAGACGCCCAAGGAGCGGATAACCCTGCGCATCGAGGGCACGGGGCCCTTGGGCGGGCTCGTGGCCGAGGCGGATGCGGCTGGAAACGTCCGGGGGTACGTGCGAAACCCGAGGGCGGAGGTGCCCTTGCGGGAGGATGGGAAGCTCAACGTGGGGGAGCTCCTCGGGGCCGGGGTGTTGCGGGTGGACCGGAGCCTTCCGAATGGGGAGGTCTACACCAGCACTGTGCCCCTGGTTTCCGGGGAGATTGCCGAGGACCTCGCCCACTACCTTTGGCAGTCGGAGCAGATTCCCTCCGCCGTCCTCTTAGGGGTGCGGGTCAAGGGGGAAGGGGAGGTGGAGGTGGCGGGGGGTGTGGCCATCCAGGTGATGCCGGATACTCCCGAGGAGGTTCTTTCCCGCCTCGAGGCCAACCTGGCAGGTTTAAGCGGCATCACGCCCCTCTTGCGGGAGGGCTTGGAGGCCGCTTTGGAAAGGCTTCTTGCTGGCCTGGGTTTTGAAAGGACGGATCTCAAGGCCCTGGGCTACCCTTTAAACGAGATCCCCGCCCGCTTCCGCTGCCGTTGCAACCGGGAGAAGGCCCTCGAGGCCCTGGTCTTCTTCACCCCCGAGGAACGGGAGGACATGATCGTGAAGGACGGGGGTGCGGAGGTGGTCTGCCACTGGTGCGGGGAGGTCTACCGCTTCTCCCCGGAGGAGATCCGTTCCCTGGTGGCGGAGGTGCGTTGCCCTGACTGCGGCACCCTTTGGCTGTATCCCAAGGCGGACGGCACCCTTTTCCGGATCGAGGGGGATACCTGCCGTTGCGGGCGTAAGGTGGAAATTCCTTCGGAAAAACGGGCCCAGGCCTGATAAGCTGAGGCCATGTTCAAGACCATCCTCCTGGCCTATGACGGTTCGGAGCATGCCAAGCGGGCGGCAAGGATAGCCAAGATGGAAGCCGAGGCCCATGGGGCCAGGCTGGTGGTGGTTCATGTCTATGAGCCTGTCCCCGACTACCTGGGGGAGCCCTTCTTCCAGGAGGCCTTGAAAAGGCGGCTGGAGCGGGCGGAAAAAATCCTGGCGGAGGCCGTGGGCCTCACGGGAGTGCCCCGGGAGGATGCCCTTCTCCTCGAGGGACGCCCTGCGGAGGCCATCCTGGAAGCCGCCATAGGGGAGCAGGCTGACCTCATCGTCATGGGTACCCGGGGCCTGGGGGCGATCGGCAGCCTCTTCCTGGGAAGCCAAAGCCAGAAGGTGTTGGCGGAGGCCCCTTGCCCCGTACTCCTGGTGCGCTAGCTGGTAGGGGTCTGGAAGGCTTGAGGGTGGAGCAGGATTACCTCCAGCCTTGGCGGCTGGCTGGAGGTGACTCTTCTACCTTTCGTTAGGGGGTTTGGCCTTTGCCCTTTCTCGGAGCTGAGGGCGTGGCGGCCTTCCGGTAATCTTAGGGCATGGAGTACGAGACCCTGGCGGTGCTTTCAGGTCTACCGGAGGACCCCTATGGGGCGGTGGGGCTTCCCATCTACGCGGTGGCCGCCTACGGCTTTAAGACCCTGGAGGAAGGAGCCGAGCGCTTTGCCAGTGGGGAGGGCTACGTCTACGCCCGGCAGAAGGACCCCACTGGCAAGGCCCTGGAGGAGCGGTTAAAGGCCCTGGAAGGGGGCATGGAGGCCTTGGTCTTCGCCTCGGGCCAGGCGGCCACCTTTGCCGCCCTTTTTTCCCTCCTGCGCCCGGGGGATGAGGTGGTGGCGGCCAAGGGGCTTTTCGGCCAGACCATCGGCCTTTTCCAGCAGGTCCTGGCTCCCATGGGCATAAGGGTGCGCTATGTGGAGCCCGAGCCCGATCGGGTACGGGAAGCCCTCACGGAGAGGACCCGGGCCATCTTCGTGGAGACCATGGCCAACCCTGCCCTGGTGGTGCCGGACCTCGAGGGCTTAGCCTCCTTGGCGGAGGAAAAGGCCATGGCCCTGGTGGTGGACAACACCTTTGGCGCTGCCGGTGCCCTGGCCAAGCCCCTCCAGTGGGGGGCCCACGTGGTGGTGGAAAGCCTCACCAAATGGGCAAGCGGCCACGGCTCCGTGCTGGGAGGGGCGGTGGTGGTGAGGGAAAGCCGCATCTGGCAAAACTATCCCCAGTTCCTGGAGAAGGATGCCAGGGGCCAGGTTCCCTGGGAGGCCCTGGGACCTCGGTGTTATCCGGAGCGGGTGCGTACCCTGGGGCTATCCCTTATGGGCATGGCCCTTTCCCCCTTCAACGCCTACCTTCTCTTCCAGGGTTTGGAAACCGTGGCCCTGCGGGTGAGGCGCATGAGCGAAACCGCCCATCGCCTGGCCGAGGCCCTGAAGGGGCACCCGAAGATCCAGTCCCTTCGCTACCCTGGCCTGCCCGAGGATCCGGCCTATCCCATGGCCCGGAAGTACCTGGCCTCGGGGGGGCCCATGCTCACCCTGGACCTGGGAAGCCAGGAGGCAGCCAGCCGTTTCCTCAAGGCCATACCCCTGCCAAAGGCCGCCAACCTGGGAGATGCCCGCACCCTTTTGGTGCATCCTTGGACCACCACCCATAGCCGCCTTTCGGAGGAGGGGAGGCTTCAGGCGGGGGTTACCCCGGGGCTGGTGCGGGTTTCCGTGGGGCTGGAGGATCCCGAGGATCTTGTGGCTTGGTTCCGGGAGGCCTTGGAAGGGGCCTAGGGGGGAAGAAAGGCACAAGCGTGTGGTATCGTGAAGCTGTGCACTAACTCGCCACCCCAAGCCTAGATCCCGCCGGTGGGATTTCCACGGCGGGATCCTCTAGGAAACTCCCAGCTTTCAGATCACCCAAAGCCCCTCGCGCATGAGGGGCACGCGGGTACCATCCTGCAAAATCCCATCCACCTGCATCTCCATAGAGCCGATCATCCAGTCGATGTGCACCAGGCTTTCGTTGGCCCCGCGCTTCCGGAACTCCTCCCCGATGGGGCGGCCCTCCAGGTTCTCCGCATAGGCTTGGCCGAAGGCGATGTGGCTGGCGGCGTTTTCGTCAAAAAGGGTGTCGAAGAAGACCAAACCCGTTCGGGCGATGGGGTTGTCGGCGGGTACCAGGGCCACCTCTCCCAGCCTGCGGGCTCCCTCGTCGGTGGCGAGGACCTTGAGGAGCACCTCCTGGCCTTTTTCCGCCCCTACCTCCACCGCATACCCCCCTTCAAACCGGGCCCAGATGCCTTCCACCAACTGGCCTCCCAGGGCCAGGGGCCGGGTTGAGCGCACCACCCCCTCCACCCGCTCCCGGTGGGGGGCGGTGAAGACCTCCTCCGTGGGCAGATTGGGGTTGCAGATGCGTCCCTTTTTGGTGGGGGTGGCCCCACCTTGCCACAGGTGGCCTTCCGCGAGGCCCACCGTCAGGTCCGTGCCCGGCCCCTGGAAGTGGAGGGCGGCAAAGCGCTTGGCGTTCAGAAAGGCCACCTTTTCGTGGAGGCTTCGGTTGTGGGCCTCCCAGGCGGCCACGGGATCCGGCCTGTCCACCCGGGTAGCCTGAAAGATGGCCTGCCAGAGCTTGGCCACGGCTTCCTCCTCGGGAAGATCCGGGAAGACCGCCCTGGCCCAGCCGGGGTGGGCGAAGGGGACGATGGTCCAGTTGGTGACGAACTCCGTGATGGCCTCGAGGGCCGGCTTGTAGGCTCGGCTCTGGGCCTGCTGGGCCCGTCCGATGCGCTCAGGGGGAAGGCCTTCTAAGGCCTTGGGGTCATTCCCGGAAACCGCAAGCCGGGCAGCGCCTTCGCGAAAAGCCTTGGCCATGCCCTCGTAAAGCCAAGCGGGAGCCCTGTCCAGCCCCTCCTCTGGGGCCAGGGAGAGGCGCTTACGGGAAAGCTGGTTATCCCCGTAGATCACGGTAAAGAGGCTTGCCCCCTGCCCGTAGGCTTTTTCCGCCAGGAGGCGGACGAAGTCCACGGCCTCGATGGGGGCGGTGGCGATGATTTCCTGCCCCGGTTGCAGGTTGAGCCCCACCCGGATGGCCAGTGCGGCCAGCTTTTCTAGATTCTCCTGAAGCGTGCCCACGCCCTCAAGTCTTCCCTCTGGAAGGACTTTCGTCAAGGCCGGGGGCAGGTTTTGGGCCGGCCCAAGAGGAGGACGAGGGCGGCCAGCAGAAGGAAAAGTGGCCGGTAAGCCTCCCAGGCGAAAGCTATCCCCACCAGGAGCAAGGCCAAGGGGTAGCGCCACGCTGCCATGCCCTTAGCCTACACCCCGCACCGCCAAGGGGGGACATTTCTCACCCACCGGGCCCACTATGGTGGAGGAGAGGTGAGTCCTATGCGTCCCATCACCGTGGACGGCAACGAGGCGGTGGCTCGGGTGGCCTACCGCCTGAGCGAGGTGGTGGCCATTTACCCCATCACGCCCTCAAGCCCCATGGCCGAGCTTTGCGACGAGTGGGCGGCCAAGGGGGAGCCCAACCTATTGGGGCTTGTACCCAAGGTGGTGGAGATGCAGTCCGAGGGCGGGGCGGCGGGGGCCCTGCACGGAGCCCTCCAGGAGGGTGTGCTGGCCACCACCTTCACCGCCAGCCAGGGCCTCCTTCTCATGATCCCCGACATGTACAAGATCGCCGGCCAGGCCCTGCCCGGGGTCATCCATGTGGCGGCCCGGGCTTTGGCCACCCATGCCCTGTCCATCTTCGGGGATCATCAGGACCTCTATGCGGTGCGGCCCACCGGGTGGGCGATCTTGGTGTCGGACTCCGTGCAGGCGGCCCAGGACTTGGCGGGCATCGCCCAAATCACCGCCCTGAAGGCAAGCCTGCCCGTGCTTCACGCCATGGATGGCTTCCGCACCTCCCACGAGGTGCAGAAGATCGTGCCCCTTTCCGACCGGGAGCTTAAGGCCCTCTTTCCCTTCGGGGCCCTCGAGGCCTATCGGCGGCGTGCCCTGACCCCCGAGGCCCCGGTGATCCGCGGTACCGCGCAAAACCCCGACCATTACTTCCAAAACCGGGAGGCCATCAACCCCTACTACCTGCGGCTACCCGAGGTGGTGGCCGAGGTTATGGAGCACTTCTCCCAGGTCACCGGGCGCCGCTATGCCCCCTACGAGTACTTTGGGCACCAAGAGGCCGAGCGGGTGGTGGTGGTGATGGGCTCGGGCTCCTTGGCGGTGGAGGAGGCGGTGGAACACCTCCTAAAGCGAGGGGAAAGGGTGGGGATGGTGCGGGTACGCCTGTACCGGCCCTTCCACGCGGAGGGTTTTCTTGCCGCCTTCCCCAAAACGGTGCGCAAGGTGGTGGTCTTGGACCGGGGCAAGGAGCCGGGGGCCATAGGGGAGCCCCTTTTCCAGGAGGTGGCGGCGGCCTTTGCCCTTAGGGGCGGGGAGGTACCGCTGCTGGTGGGGGGGCGGTACGGCCTCTCTTCCAAGGAGTTCACCCCGGCCATGGCCTTGGGGGTATACGAGGAGCTCAAAAAGGACCGGCCCCGCCACGGCTTCACCGTGGGCATCGTGGACGATGTGACGGGCACAAGCCTTTCCTACCCACAGGTGGACTTTGAGGATCCGGCCTCGGTGCGGGCGGTCTTCTTCGCCCTGGGGGCCGATGGCACGGTGAGCGCCAACAAGAATACCATCAAGATCATCGGGGAGGAGACCCCCCTTTACGCCCAAGGGTACTTCGTCTATGACTCCAAGAAGTCGGGCTCCCGCACGGTAAGCCACCTGCGTTTTGGGCCAAATCCCCTCAACAAGCCCTACCTGGTGCAGAAGGCCAGCTTCGTGGGCATCCACCAGTGGAGTTTCCTGGAACGCCTGCCCATGCTGGAGGTGGCCGAAGAAGGGGCCGCGGTGCTCATCAATAGCCCCTATCCCCGGGAGGAGGTGTGGGACCGGTTGCCGAGGCCCGTTCAGGAAGAGATCCTCAGGAAGAAGCTTAGGGTCTATGTGGTCAACGCCTACGAGCTGGCACGAAAGGTGGGTCTTCCCGGGCGGATCAACGTGATCATGCAGGCGGCCTTCTTCAAGCTTTCCGGGGTGTTGCCCGAGGAGGAGGCCAAGGCCCGCATCAAGAAGGCCATAGAGAAAACCTACGGCAAGCGGGGAAAGACGGTTCTGGAGAAAAACTTCCAGGCGGTGGAGCTGGGTTTTGAGGCGGTGGAGCCCCTGCCCATTCCCGGAAGGATCACCTCGGAAAAGGAACGGGTGCCCCCTATGGTGGACCACCCGCCGACCTTTGTGCGGGAGGTGCTGGGCCCCATCGCCCTGGGGCGAGGGGATTCCCTGCCGGTTTCCGCCTTTCCCCCGGATGGAACCTACCCCACGGGGACGGCCAGGTACGAGAAGCGGGGCATCGCGGAGTTCATCCCCACCTGGGATCCCCAGGTGTGCGTGCAGTGCGGCAAGTGCGTCTTGGTCTGCCCCCATGCGGTGATCCGGGCCAAGGTGGTGCCGGAGGAGGCCTTGGCCCAGGCTCCCGAAGGTTCCCCCCACCGCAAGGCCATGTGGAAGGAACTCACCGGGGAGTTTACCCTGGCCATCAGCCCCGACGACTGCACGGGTTGCTCCCTTTGCGTGGAGGTCTGCCCCGCCAAGGACAAGCAGAACCCGAGCCGCAAGGCCTTGAACCTGGCACCCCGCCTCGAGGTGCGGGAGGCCATGAACCGCCACTGGGATTTCTTCCTCTCCTTGCCGGAAACTCCCAGGTCTGGGCTTAAGCTCCACACCGTCAAGGACGTGCAGCTTCTAGAGCCCCTTTTTGAGTTCCCGGGGGCCTGTGCGGGATGTGGGGAAACCCCTTACCTAAGGCTTCTTTCCCAGCTTTTCGGCGACCGCCTCATCGTGGCCAACGCCACCGGGTGTAGCTCCATCTACGGGGGCAACCTGCCCACCACCCCCTGGAGCAAGAACAAGGAGGGCCGGGGCCCGGCCTGGGCCAACTCCCTCTTTGAGGACAACGCCGAGTTTGGCCTGGGCATGCGCCTGGCCTTGGACAAGAAGGCGGAATACGCCAGGGAGCTTCTAAGGGCTTTCCAAGGCATCCTGGGCCAGGAGCTTTTGGAGAGGCTACTTTCCGAGGAGGGGCCCGAGGGAGTGGAAAAGAGGCGGCGGGACGTGGCCCTCTTGCGGGAAAGGCTAAAGGGCCTGGACGATCCCAGGGCTAGGGACCTCCTGGCGGTGGCGGATGCCCTGATCCCCCATTCCGTCTGGATCGTGGGGGGGGATGGCTGGGCCTACGATATCGGCTACGGGGGCCTGGACCACGTGCTGGCCAGCGGGGCCAACGTGAAGGTGTTGGTCCTGGATACTGAGGTCTACTCCAACACCGGGGGGCAGGCCTCCAAGGCCACGGGCCTGGGGGCGGTGGCCAAGTTCGCCGCAGCAGGCAAGCCCACCCCCAAGAAGGACTTGGCCTTCATGGCCATGAGCTACGGGCATGTCTACGTGGCCCAGGTGGCCATGGGGGCCAGCGACGCCCATACCCTGAAGGCCTTCCTCGAGGCGGAGGCCCATAAGGGCCCGGCCCTCATTATCGCCTACAGCCACTGCATCGCCCACGGCATTGACATGGCCAAGGGAATGGAGCACCAGAGGCTGGCGGAGCGCACGGGGTACTGGCCCCTCTTCCGCTACATCCCTGGCCAGGGGCTCACCCTGGACTCCAAGCCCCCGACGCTGCCCCTTAGGGAATACCTCTATGTGGAAAACCGCTACCGGCTTCTCCTCCAGACCCACCCCGAGGGGGCCGAGGCCTTCTTAAGGCTGGCGGAGCAGGCGGTGCGGGAAAGGTGGGAGAGGCTTTCCCGCATGGCGGCGAAGGAGGCTGTGCCGAGCTAAAGGGAGGAGGGAGGTATGGACCTCAGCACCACCTATATGGGGCTAAAGCTGGAGCATCCCTTGGTGGCTTCCGCCTCGCCCCTTACGGAGAAGCTGGATGGGTTTTTGCGTTTGGAGGACGGAGGGGCTTCGGCCATCGTGATGCACTCCCTCTTTGAGGAGCAGGTGACCCTCGAGGAGGAGATGCTGGACCACTACCTGCACTACGGCCACGAAAGCTACGCCGAGGCCCTTTCCTACTTTCCCCGGGCCCACGAGTACCGCCTGACCCCTGAGCGCCACCTGGACCTTCTTGCCCGGGCCAAGGAACGGGTTTCCATCCCCCTCATCGCCAGCTTGAACGGCATCAGCCGGGGAGGCTGGGTGGAGTACGCCAAGCTTCTGGAGGAGGCAGGGGCCGACGCTATAGAGCTTAACCTCTACTACATTCCCACCGACCCGGCCCTTTCCGGGGCGGAGGTGGAGGCCATGTACCTGGAAACCATCCAGGCGGTGGTGGAAAGCGTGCGGATCCCTGTGGCGGTCAAGGTGGGGCACGCCTTCACCGCCTTCGCCCACTTTGCCAAACAGGTGGAGGCCACAGGGGCCCGGGCCCTAGTCCTCTTCAACCGTTTCTACCAGCCCGACTTGGACCTGGAGACCCTTTCCGTGGTGCCTACCTTAAGCCTTTCGCGTCCCTACGAGGCCCTTTTGCGCATCCACTGGATCGCCCTCCTCTACGGCCGGGTCGGCCTGGAGCTGGCCTTGACCGGGGGCGTGCATTCGGGGAAGGAGGCGATTAAGGGGCTTCTTTCCGGGGCCCAGGTGGTGATGATGACCTCGGCCGTCCTGGAAAAGGGGCCCGGGCACTTCCGCACCGTACTGGAGGAACTCAAGGCCTTTATGGAGGAAAAGGAGTACGCAAGCGTGGAGGAGATGCGGGGGGTGATGAGCTACCTGAAGGTGGCGGAACCCGCTGCCCTGGAAAGGGCCAACTACCTCAAGGTTCTGGGCTCGTATCGCCTTCTTCCCTAAGGGCGTAAAACCCCTTTCCCAGGGCCACCACCGGGCTTCTGGACCAGCGGGCTAAGGCGGAAAGTCGGATCTTGGCGATCTTTTCCGGCTCCTTCACTTCGGCCCAGAGCCCTGCTTCCTTCAGGCGGCGGCCCACCTCGGTATAGTGAAGGGGCCGGCCCTCCTGTTTCAGCATCTCCAACACCGCCTTGCGGAACCGGTCCGGTGGGGGCATGGGCAGGCCCAGTATACCCGTATAGTGAGGGCATGAGGAACCAGGAGCTGGCCCGCCTCTTTGAGGAGATCGGGCTCATGAGCGAGTTCTTGGGGGACAACCCCTTTAGGGTCCGGGCCTACTACCAGGCGGCTCGCACCCTGTACGACCTGGATACCCCCATTGAGGAGGTGGCCAAGGGAGGAAGGGAAGCCCTGCTGGCCCTTCCCGGGATCGGGCCCGATCTGGCGGAAAAGATCTTGGAGTTTCTCAAAACCGGGGAGATTAAAAAACACCGGGAGCTTGCGGGGCGGGTGCCAAAGGGGGTTTTGGCGGTGATGGAGGTGCCCGGGGTGGGACCCAAGACCGCCCGGCAGCTCTACGACGAGCTGGGCATCGACTCCCTGGAAAAACTAAGGGAAGCCCTGGATAGGGGCGATCTCCTTCGCCTGAAGGGCTTTGGCCAGAAGAAGGCGGAGCGCATCCGGGAGGGCTTGGCCCTGGTGCAGGTGGCGGGCAAGCGAAGGCCCTTGGGGGCGGTGCTTTCCTTGGCGCGGAACCTCCTCGCTGCCATCCGGGAGCTGCCCGGGGTGGAGAGGGCGGAACTTTGCGGGTCCGCCCGGCGGTATAAGGACACGGTGGGGGACCTGGACTACCTGGTGGCCAGCGAAAGAAGCGAGGAGGTGGTGAGGGCGTTCGTGAAGCTTCCCCAAGTGAAGGATGTGTACGCCCAGGGCAAGGAGCGGGCCACGGTGTTTTTGAAAAACGGCCTCCAGGTGGACCTGAGGGTGGTGCCGCCCGAGAGTTGGGGCTCCGGGCTCCAGTACCTCACGGGGAGCAAGGAACACTCCATCCGGCTTCGGAGCCTGGCCCAGGAAAAGGGTTTGAAGCTTTCCGAGTACGGGGTTTTTAGGGGCGAAGAGCGCCTGGCAGGGGAGACCGAGGAAGGGGTTTACGAGGCCCTGGGGCTACCCTTCATTCCCCCTGCCTTACGGGAGGACCACGGGGAGATCGAGGCAGCCTTGGAGGGAAGGCTTCCCAGGCTTCTCGAGCTTTCCGAGGTGAAGGGAGACTTGCAGGTCCACTCCACGTACTCCGACGGGCAGAATAGCCTCGAGGAGCTCTGGCAGGCGGCCAAGTCCCTCGGTTACGAGTACCTGGGGGTCACCGACCACTCCCCGGCGGTGCGGGTGGCGGGAGGTCCTTCCCCAGAGGAGGCCCTGAAGCGGATAGAAGCCATCCGCCGCTTCAACGAAACCCATGGTCCTCCCTACCTGCTGGCGGGGGCCGAGGTGGACATCCGGCCCGATGGCTCCCTGGACTACCCGGACTGGGTTTTGCGGGAGCTGGACCTGGTGCTCATCTCCATCCACTCAAGCTTTAAGCTTTCCAAGGCCGAGCAGACCAAAAGGATCCTGCGCGCCCTGGAAAACCCCTTCGTGCACGTGCTGGCCCACCCCACGGCCCGGCTCATCGGGAGGCGGGCGCCCGTTGAGGCGGATTGGGAGGCGGTGTTTAAAAAGGCCATGGAACGGGGCGTGGCGGTGGAGATCGATGGGTATTACGACCGCATGGACCTCCCGGATGACCTGGCCCGCATGGCCTACGGGATGGGCCTATGGATCAGCCTTTCCACCGATGCCCACCAGGTGGAGCACCTGCGCTTCATGGAGCTTGCGGTGGGCACGGCGCAGAGGGCCTGGATAGGGCCCGAGCGCGTGCTCAACGTGCTCTCCTACCCGGAGCTCACCGCCTGGCTTAAAGGCCGGCGAGGCCTTTAGCCTTTAGCAGGATTTCCAGGAACATCTCCCGGGTGAGCCTGCCCGTCTGGGTATTCTGTCGGGAAACGTGGTAGCTGGCCAGGAGGTGGCGGCCATCCGGCAGGAGGTAGTGGGCCCCGTGGAAAAAGGGATGGGCGGACTTCTTCATGCCGAAGTGGTCCAGGAGGGCCTCGAGGGCGATGCGGCCCAAGGCCAGGTAGACCCTGGCCTCCCGAAGGAGCCCGAGCTCCAACCGGGTCCAAGTGCTACAGGCCAGGAGTTCTTCCCGGGTGGGCTTGTTCTCCGGGGGAGCGCACCGCACGGCGGCGGTAAGGTAGGTTCCGTAGAGCCTTAGGTCGTCGTGGGGCTCGCTTTCCGGCTTGCTGGAGAGGCCCGCCTGGTAGAGGAGGGGGTAGAGGAAGGCTCCGGAGGCATCCCCGGTGAAGGACCGGCCCGTGCGGTTGGAACCATGGGCCCCGGGGGCCAGGCCGAAGAGAACCAGGCGTGCCTGGGGGTCCCCGAAACCGGGGACGGGCCTGGCCCAGTAGGTCCAATCCTGAAAGGCGCGGCGCTTTTTCCGCCCCACCTCTTCCCGGTGGGCCACCAGCCGTGGGCAGCGGGTGCAGGCGGTGAGTTCCTGTTTAAAGGCATCCCACGAGAAAAGATCCATCGGCTTATAAGCATAACCCCCGCCCTAGGGCGGGGGTTATTGGGCGGGTCAAGCCAGACCCAGACCATGGTCTAGTCCCATTTTAGGCCATGCACCCTAAAGGGGTATGTTGTCGTGCTTCTTGAAGGGGCGTTCCTCTTTCTTGTCCCAGAGCATCCTCAGGTGCTGGTAGAGGATGCGGCGGGTGTGGGTGGGGTCTATGACATCGTCAATGTAACCTCGGCCGGCGGCCACCCAGGGGTTGTCAAAGGCCCGGCGGTACTCCTCGATCTTGCGGCGGCGGGTTTCCTCGGGGTTTTTGGAGGACTGGATTTCCCGCCGGTAGATGATGTTGGCGGCCCCCTCGGCCCCCATCACCGCCACCGCCGCCGTGGGCCAGGCCAGGACCACGTCCGCCCCCATGTCCTTGGAGTTCATGGCCAGGTAGGCCCCGCCGTAGGCCTTGCGGGCGATGAGGGTGATCTTGGGCACCGTGGCCTCGGCGTAGGCGAAAAGCATCTTGGCCCCGTGGCGGATGATGCCCCCATGCTCCTGGGCCACCCCGGGCAGGAACCCGGTGACATCCACCAGGGTGAGGATGGGGATGTTGAAGGCATCCATGGTGCGGATGAAGCGGGCCGCCTTGTCGGAGGCGTTGATGTCCAAGGCCCCGGCCATGAAGCGGGGGTTGTTGGCCACCACCCCCACGGGGTAACCGCCCAGCCGGCCTAAGCCCACAATGATGTTCCGGGCGAAGCCGGGCTGGATTTCCAAAAATTCCCCGTCGTCCAGGAGGGTCCTGATCACCTGGTGCATGTTGTAAGGCCTTTTGGCATCGGGATGGACGATGTCCAGGATCTCCGGGGTGGGGCGGAGGGGATCGTCCTTGGGTTCCACCACCGGGGGCTTTTCCCGGCTGTTTTGGGGCAGGTACGTGAGAAGCTTCTTGATGAGGTCCAGGACCTCCTGGTCGTTTTGGCCCTCGAGGTGGGCCACCCCGCTTTTCTCCATGTGCACGTCCGCCCCGCCCAGCTCCTCAAAGCTCACCTCCTCCCGGGTCACGCTCTTGATCACCTCGGGGCCGGTGATGAACATGTAGCTGGTCCCCCGGCTCATGAGGATGAAGTCGGTCATGGCGGGGCTGTAGACCGCTCCCCCGGCGCAGGGCCCCAGGATGGCGGAGATCTGGGGCACTACCCCGGAGTAGATGGCGTTGCGGTAGAAGACCTCCCCGTACCCCGAGAGGCTATCCACTCCCTCCTGGATGCGGGCCCCGGCGGAGTCGTTGAGACCGATGATGGGAGCCCCCACCTTAGCCGCCAGGTCCATGAGGCTTGCGATCTTGCGCCCATGCATCTTGCCTAAGGAGCCGCCCAGGACGGTGAAGTCCTGGCTGAAGACAAAGACCAGCCGGCCCCCGATGGTGCCGTAGCCGGTCACCACCCCGTCGGCTGGAGCCTCAACCCCCTCCATGAGGCCGGTTTCCAGGTGCTCGGCGAAGGGCATGAGTTCCACGAAGCTTCCCGGGTCCAAAAGGTAGTCTATTCGCTCCCGGGCGGTGAGTTTCCCCTGCTGGTGCTGCTTGCGGATGCGTTCCTCTCCCCCGCCGAGGAGGATCCTTTTCCGCCTTTCCTCCAGCTCAGCCAGTAGCTCATCCAGGATAAGCTTGGCGTTATCGGCCATACTGGCCGCATGATATACTAAGAAGCCGGGTTTGCTTCCACGGTAAGGGGGCCCGGCC